>DASQID010000384.1:0-9538 GCA_035631775.1 Acidobacteriota bacterium | reverse complement strand
TCCTCCTTGTAGCAGAGTGTCTGGAGCTTTCCGGAGGCAACCAGGAAATCACCAGCCTGCCGGATCATGTGATGTTCGGCAAGGGAATCGCGAAAGATCTCGAAGTTCTTAGCCTTCAGATAGCCGCGGTACTTGGGGATCTCGTTGAAGTCAGGATAAACGCACCACTGGCCGATCTCATGGCTGATCACTGGGATACTGTAGTGCTGAATGTAATTTCGATAGTCCGTTTGGGTCTCGGGCGGTTTAGCGTTGATGCGTGACCCGAGTCCCTGTCCCCATCCCTGAATGCGAGGCTGTGGCGCCACGTGAAACTGGTTCTCCGGGGTCTGCGGCCAGCCGGAGCCGCTGGTATATAAGCGCCGTGGGTCTCTTCCCCTGAAATGCAGAACCCAACGGGCAAGGAATTCTCTGTCCTTTCCCGCGGGTTCATTCCCATAGGGCATGAGTATGAAGGAAGGGTGGTTGCCGTAGGCCTTGAGAATTCGCTCGGCCTCACGGTAGAGCCAGTCATCGATCGGAAGTCCCACGCCGAGCATGGTCGATTGGTTGGCCCAGGAGGCGATTTCCACCTGGTAATAGAATCCCAGCTCGTCGGCCGCCTCGAAGGCAGCCTCGGGAGGGCACCACGAGTGGAAGCGGATCAAGTTCAGTCCGTGGGTTTTGGCGATGCGGATGATCCTCCTCCAGGATTCCACATCGGTCGGCGGATGGCCAGTCAGCGGGAAAATAGCGCATTCGAGCGTGCCGCGGAAAAACGTCTTTCTCCCGTTCACGAGGAATTGCGTACCTTGTGTGGAGATGTCGCGAAGGCCGAAACTGACAGTCCTTTCGTCTTTTCCGTCATCCAGTATGGCCGTCAACCTGTACAGGAACGGGGTGAATTCGTCCCACACTCTCGCCCGTTCCCCGAGCGGGTACTCGGCTTCGAATTTGCCGCCGGAGGAGGTCCAGGAGACTCTGATGTCGCTGGCCGGCAGTGGTGTCCGATCCCCCGCGCCCACGGATTCGGCCATGAGTCGCAATCCAGCCTGGCCGCTGCGGCCGGACAGGTTGGCCAATCTTCCCTTGACGGTTATCGACCCGCTCGGGAATCGCGGATATATCTGCAGGTCGTCGATCCAGACCGGATTGCGGGCCATAAGCTCGATTCGTCCCACGATTCCGTTCCAGTTTCCCTGTGTGTGATCGCTCACGCTGTGAGAGTTGATGCCGACGTCCACGATGAGGCGATTGTCGACGCGGATGGTCAGACCGTGTTTGCCCGGCGAAACCCCAGTGCCCAGGTCATACTCGTGCGCAGTAGAGAGACTGTCATTGGAGCCGATGATTTTTCCATCCAGCCAGACGAGGGTCTGCCAATGGGGACGCTCCAAACTCAAAACCACACTCCGGCCGCGCCAATCGGTGGGAATCTCGATGTCACGCTGGTACCAGGCGGGGCCCGCATAATATTTGTCAGGCTGGAGCCAAAACGGAACCTTGATGTTGCCCGGCTGACGATACTTTTCATACCGGGGATCAGTGAAATAGGAACGGTCGACGATTTGCCCGGTCCATTTGGTTGCGACGTCGACATCGTCTCCGAAGCCTTGGGCCTGGAGCGCCCCGGGCAAGCGTATGTTTTGCCGGAGGCGATCCTGATACCAGCCCTGCATGATTCCAACGTCCTCCCGATCCAGTTGAAAGCGCCACTGGCCGGCCAAAGAAATGTGGGACGCGGAGTCACCCGAAGGATTGTAGGAAACCAAGATACCAAACAGAGGCACGCAGGCGATCAAAGCTCGACTCATAGTGGCACCATGTATTTTCGATCGACCATCATAGCTCCAAAGGCCCGGTAATAGAGAGAATCTGACATACCTTTTACGAATTGCCCGGCGCAGAATAGCCTCAACCAAGGGAATTTGGTGTTCCTTCGAGTCTTCGCGCCTTAGCGGTGGCATTTTAAGAGCCACCGCTAAGACGCAAAGGCGCCAAGACAGACTTAAAATTGTCGATTATCTTGTGAAATTCGTGCCATATTGGTTGCGGCTCGGCTGCACTGACGTGCTCTTCACAGAACGATGTGAATCGACAATTGGTCGGGAGAGGAAGGAGTAACGATGCGACATATTTCGACGGCACTCGCGGCTTTGGCGGTATTGGCTGCGCTGGCAGGCGCCCAGCAGAGGCCCCGCGGGGCTGAATGGGTATCGCTCTTCAACGGCAAGGATCTCACGGGATGGGTGAAGATCGGCAACGAGAAGTGGGTCGTGGAGGACGGCACGATCTATGGAGAAGGGGTTACGAATCAATACGGCTATCTCATGACTGAGAAGGACTACAAAGACTTTGACCTCAGTCTGCGCTTCAAGTGCGAGGCGGACGGTAACAGCGGCGTGTACCTTCGTACCCGCTTCAAACCCGGAACGGTGAATGTCTCCGATGGGTACCAGGTGGAGATTGATCGCGTATTGAACCATCATACCGGCGGTTTGTACGGCGACAATAGGGGATGGATGGCCTGGCCCGCCCCGGAGTATGAGTCGGTTCTCCACCCTTATGATTGGAACGATTATCTGATTCAGGTCCTCGGCAATCGAACCATCGTCCGACTGAACGGTGTGATGATCTTGGACTACACGAACCCGGAACCCAAGTCCTTTGACGGCGGGATTGCCCTGCAGCTTCACTCCGGCGGACAGGGAAAGATGAGATTCAAGGATATCTCTATTCGAGATCTGAGCATTCGATGAAGCTTTGGCGCGTTTACCTGGCAGGTTTTTTAAGAGCCGCCGCGCCAGGAGTGTTTCAGGATCACGATACTAGATTCTCTTCGCGCCGCACTGGGTGCAGAAGGCGCCGCCGCCGGTAAACGGTGCCCCGCACTGGGTGCAGAAGCGCGCGGAAGATCCTGGCCCATCGGCGGTAGGCGCAGATGGTGTGCCTTCCCCGGGGACCGGCACGGGCGGTGGAGTTGCAGGAGGGGCCGACGCTGCGGCCTTCGCCGCTTCGTGCTCGGTTTTGATGGTGTCGATTTCGGCTCGCTTTCTCGTGATCTCAACTTCCTGTGCGGCGATTTGTTTCTCAATTCCGTCGACCTGCTCCAGGAACGGCTGCAGGTCGGGCGAGACCACGGAGCCCGAGCGCAACATTTCGATCGCCTTTTCACCGGCCTGCTGCCTGACCTGCTGAATCTGGCTCCTGAACTCGGCGATCCGCTTTTCCACTTCGCTGATCTCACCGTAGATCCTCTGGATTCTGACGAACTGATCGACCTCTTTCTTGCCGCGATCCACGGCATCGCCTACGGCTTTTGTGACGCGATCCAGTAACGACATCATAGCCTCCTGAATTCTCTGACTCGATTGTCTGCAAATTCCACCGTGCTCCGGACTGGGTCGGGTCTAACCGCCTGTCGGTTCATGCGGATTGTAACACTTCAATACTTTAAGTTTCCTGAGTCATTTCAGAGATCGTGCGGAGACACTCGAGAACGGCTTCTACTCACAGTCGGGGGTGTGGTAGTCAGCGAACTGACGGCTGTCTCACTCTCCGCAAGCCAGGCGCGCATGGGGATCATGGATGTCTTGATAAGTGCCTCGCGCAGAACAGACCGGGCACCTAGCGAGGCATCAGGCGCCGGCAACTCTCAAGGATGATCCCCATAGGTCTGGCGAACTCTCTGAATTTGTCGGCATCCTCCTGGCTGAAGGCTGCCCGCCCCTGTTTATTCAGGAAGCGCGCCACCGCGATGATCTTTCCCTGTCGGTCACGTAGTGGCACGCAGAGAACCGATCTTAACTCGGGATGGATTTCGCCGAAAGTCAGGAAAGAATCGGGTTCTCGACCGGCGTCTTCGGCACTGACGGTCTGACCTGTGACCGCCGCCTTGCCCACAAGCCCACTCCCTATCGGCAATTCTACGCGCAGGGCTTCTTCCATTGCCGAGCTAAAGACGCGTGACCAGAGCTTCCCCGCCTCCTCATCAACCAGATAGACAGCAGCGTTCTCTGCGCCCATTCGATCCCGGATGCGGATCGTCACAGCTTCGAGCGTCTGTTCCACGAGAGCACGAAGGGCGTCCTGGTTAGCACCATCGAGGACCTGGAGGAAGCGCTCAAATTCGCCTGTCGTCCGTTCCAAAAGAGAGACGAATTCAGCATCATTGAGCATCCTGACCCTGCGCACGAGATCGCCATTGCGGTTTAGGTGTGTGAATGCCGCGAGGAGGTCGCCGGTATCGGCGGCTATGCCCGACGTGAACGAGGAGAGGCGCCCATCCTCAAGTGTCAGGATCCGGTCGGCCACGTCCAGGACACGCGAATCATGCGTCACCATCAGTATAGTGCACCCGTCTCTCTTGGCCGATTCCTGCAGTATGTCGACGATTTCACGGCCTGATTTCCGGTCGAGCGCCGATGTGGGTTCGTCGGCAAGTATCAGCTTCGGCCGGCGGACCAGCGCGCGTGCGATGGCCACTCGTTGTTTCTGACCCCCGGAAAGAGAATGGGGTAAGTCGTTCAGCCGGTCCGCAAGTCCTACGGCAGCCAGCGCCTCAATCGATCTTTCCCTGGCCTTTCCTCGGAAGAGGTGTGGCCAGTGTTCCAGTGAAGTCTGCACGTTCTGGCATACGGTGAGAGATTCAAGGAGGTTCTGCGCCTGGAAGATGAATCCGATCTGGTTGCGGATGGCAAGGAGAGCTCCATCCCGGGCGCCTCGAAGTTCATGTCCCAGAGTGTGGATACTCCCGCTTTGCACGGAGCGCAATGCGCCGACCAGGGTCAGCAAGGTTGTCTTGCCCGCTCCCGAGGGTCCTCTCAGAATCACGATCTCGCCGGCTGCCAGGTCAGCTGTGGCATCAAACAGGATCTGGCGTTTAGCCGATCCCGTGCCGTAAGTATGATCGACTCCGCGAATGGAAACGACCGGCTCCATGGGTCCTCAGAATATCTCAGCAGGATCGGCGGCCTTCAGCCTGCGTAGAGCCAGAACGCCGGAGATTACGCACATTGCAACAGTCAATATCAGAACTCCTGCGATTCTGGGCAGCGTCATGGTCATCGGGAGGAGAGTTGCACGGTGCGCAAGAATGTAAATCGCCTGAGCCATTAGCACTCCTGGGACAAAACCCGAGAACGACAAAATTAACGCCTGCTCAAGAACGATCATGCAAAGGTAAATGCCGGAATGGCCCAAAGCTTTGAGCGTGGCGTAGTCTGCAAGGTGCTCGGAGACGTCGGCAAAAAGTATCTGATAGACGACGACCGAGCCGACTGCCACTGCCATCAAAGTGCCCATTGCAAAGATGAATCCAATGGGCGAGTTATCGTCCCAGAATTTCTGCTCTTTCCGGATCAGCTCGGCTTGAGTGAGAACGCGGACATCGGAGGGAAGCGATGCCGCCAGTTCGTTGCACACTCGTTCGACATCAGCCCCGGCTTTCAGACGAATAATTCCGAAATCGATCGCATTAGGATACCGATCCGGGTAGAGGTTCGCAAAACTGAGTTCACTCAGGATAAGGTTCCCGTTGGCCCCGAACGAGGTTCCCACGTGGTAAACACCCGAAACTTCGATCTTCTTTCCAGAAAGTTCGGTGGTCACGGCGCGTCCCCCGTCGAGCATTTCTGCCACGGGTCCGAACTCGGCGCGGGAATTCGCATCGAACAGACACTTTCCGGGCAATCGAACCCGTTCCAGATTTTCCGCAACCTCAGGCATGTCGAAGGGATTCCTCGCCGGATCTATGCCAAAGACAAGGATGGATTTTCCCACCCGAGTTACGGGATTCTTCCAGTTGGCAACCCCCATGGTGAGCGGAGCGGCCGAATCGACGCCGTCGACGGCTAGAGCTTGATACAGACGCCTGCGTGGTATCGTGGAGTGATAGACGAGGTACTCGAACTGCGGGCTGATCAGCACAATCTCACCACGCAAGTGGCTGTAGAACAGCCCCGCGCTGTCAAATAAGGCCTGACGAAAACCCAGCTGCATCAGCATCAGCATTACGGAGAACGCGACCCCAGCCAATGCCAGCAAAAGGCGGCGTTTCTGGAGTAAGAGCTGACGCCAGGAGATAGAGCAGCTTCCCATGGTATTCCGTAGAGTTGCGGGCAAGGTCAGCACGATCAGTTGCGCCCGGCCGCCGTCTTCAATTCCACAGATCCTCCCACCTCGATACGCACGGTCACCTGGGCGGAGATCAAACCCCAATGGCTGAAGGAATTATCCAGACGAATCCACACTTTTTCGACCCGGCGGTCGGAATACATCGTGAGGTCGGGATTAGGAATTGTGTTTTGGAGTATCTCACTTCCTATCCTCTCGATCACTCCGTGCAGAGCGCCTTCAAATGCCTCTCCGGTCATCGAACACTGCTGGCCCGCTTTCAGCCTTGCGAGGTCTGATTCATAGACTTCCGCGACGACGTACCAAGGTCCCGCCGGAGCGAGTTCGACAATTCCCCGGCTTCCCACGACCTCGCCCGGATGCGCGTTTATCCGAACGATCTGCCCGCCGCAAGGCGCCCGGACGATTGCCTCCTGCATCTCGGTGTGAGCGCGTTCGGCATTGCGCATCGCAGCCTCAAGTTGCGCCTGCGCGAGGTTCAGGTCAACCTGCCGGACCACGGCCAGGCTGGCAAGTTGTTCCTGAGCCTCTTCCAGAGATAACCTGCTCGCCTCCACTGACAGTCGCTTGGCATCCATTTCCGAGTCGGTAACGCTGCTTTTCCTGTGCAGGGTATCGTAGCGCGTGAACTCGGACTGTGCATTGCGCAGCGCTGCCTCCAGACGGGCGATTTCGGCCCGCTTGGCTGCCAGATCCTCAGCCTTTGCGCCGGCACGAATTCTTTCAAGAGCTGCGCGGGAAACACCAACCTCTGATTCTGCCTGACGCCAGGATGCCTCCAGCTGTGGGAAGCTATCCAGGATTGCCAGGACTTCGTCTTTTTGGACTTGGGTTCCTGCCTGCTTTCGAAGTTCCCGCACTATCGACGGCTGACCGGCAAGCGAGCGCGCGGCAAGATAGAGAACTCCATCCTTCGGTTCGATTCGCCCCAGGCACACTACAGTGGATCTGCTCTCGGCCTGAGGAGAGGGGTGGGTGGTGGCCCTGGCAGAGTGTCTGTAAGCTCTGCCCAAACCCAATGTCCAGAATACACCGGCCCCGATTAGAATCAGTGCGACGCACGTGAGCATCCTCAGAGGTAGAGAGCGGTAGAGCGACGCGATCGCCATTTCAGTTTCTACCTCTGAACACGGAAGGACCACAGGCGCGACCAGGTTATGTTTCTGTCAGAAATAGTACACGAATGAACAGCGGTAACGCCTGCCGGTGAATCCCGGGCCCCGAGACCCCAGAGCTCACATCTCCCAAATGGGATAATTTAGATAATTTTACCACACGAATCTACGGAGTCGAGGGGTTGCGCCCTATAGCTCAACTTATTCGGCAGCATGCCCCAGGCCTGCCGGGGCTATTGGGGGCCCCCTCCGGCCTCCGGGGGGCCTTTCCGAAGCCACCCGCTCTGCGGGTGGAGACTCACTCGGCTTTGAGGGACGCGACGGGATCGATACGCAGGGCGCGACGTGCCGGGAGCCAGCAGGCCACGAACGCAACCACGATCAGGAGCCCTGCGACAAAGGCAAAGATCAGCGGGTCTGTGGGACTGACACGAATAAGCAGGCTGCTCATCCAACGTGTCAGAGCGAGTGCTCCGGCGAAGCCACCCATTAAGCCCGGAATCACCAGACGCGCGCCTTGGCCGAAGGCCAGAGCTAGGACGTCGACTAGTCCCGCTCCGAGCGCCAGACGCACACCGATTTCCCGGGTTCGTTGTCCCACGATGAAGCTGAGAATGCCGTAGGTACCGAGAGCAGCGAGCAAGACTCCCATTGCGGCAAAAATGCCCAACAACTCCGCGTTGAAGCGCGGGCGTGCCTGTATATAGTGGCACCAGCCGGACCCGGATTGTTCCGGGATTAGCGAGAATTGACGATTGACGACTTACGATTGACGATTGAAAGACCCGCAGGAGGTTCAATAGTCAATCGTAAATCGTTAGTCATAGATTCACGATGCATCCAGGGGCGCTGCCCTTTCCGAATTTGTTCCCAATTGAGCAGAATCCAGCTGCATATCGTCTTATCATACCCTCAATAGCGTGGCAGATTGGGATCGCCGATCTACATGCCTCTCCACCACGGAGACCGAAAACCATGAAACCGTGCATCGCGCTTGCCGCGCTGCCATTGTGCTGCGCGGTGACCCTACCGTGCAGTGCATCGGCCGCAAGTAGGCAAGGCTCGTCACCTGGCGTCAGAAGCGGCTCCATTACCGGGATCGTAACCTTCAACGGGCCGCTGCCCAGGTCCGCGCGGATTGACATGGCTCAGGAGCCGGTGTGCGCCCAGATGCACGGCGGCCCGACTATATCATCCATGATCCTCGCCGGCCCGAACAATACCCTGGGCAACGTGATTGTCTATATCTCCAGAGGCCTCAACCAGCAACATTACGATCCACCCAAAGAACCTCTGGTGATCGATCAGAAGGGTTGCATATTTGAGCCGCACGTACTGGCGATACAAGCGCATCAGAAACTCCTGGTATTGAACAGCGATCCCACAATGCACAACATCCACCCTCTTGCAGAATACAATCCTTCCTGGAACAGATCGCAGACGGAAACCATGTCGCCGATCGAGACCAGTTTTGCACATGAGGAAATTGCGATCCGGGTAAAATGCAATGTTCATCCCTGGATGAAAGGCTACATTGCTGTTTTCGCCCATCCCTATTTTGCCGTCACCGGCAGGGAGGGCCGCTTTGAGTTGAAGAACCTGCCCCCGGGCACCTACACGATCACCGCATGGCATGAGACCTTCGGAACCATCGAAAAGCAGGTCACCGTCGGATCCGAGGAATCGAAAAAGCTGGAATTCGCGTTCAGGACTCTGGGCGACTGATCCCGCGGCCGCAATTCCACTCATCAAAACCAATATTCAAGTTCAGATTTCTTGGTGTTTTTGCGTCCCTCTCACTGCTTAGGGCTCGCGCAAGAATAACTTCACATTCTGCTGCTAGCCCCCAGGCCCGCTGGCGAGGCGCGAGCGACGAGCCATACCCGGGGTGGTATGTGAGGAGCGAGCAACAAAGCCAGCGGTCCTGCGGGCCGCAGCCTGAAAGGGCGCGGCGGCGGGCGGGCATCTGCTTCGTTGCCGCTCCTCGACGATATACACCGATATCGCCTGCGGCGCGGCGCCTCGCATCTGCCCGCCCCAGGAGCGCCGCAGGCGCGACGGTGCTCGCGCCAAAATGTGAATTTATTCTTGCGCCAGCCCTTAACACCGATAATTGAAGAAGAAGAGCAACTGTCCTCTGTCTCTGAACGGGCCCTGCATTACTCCTGTGCGGACAGGTCCGTGACCCGTCCGGGGCCAAGCCACAGGAACTATTCACGCCTTGCTGCTAGGTTTATGTCTGCTGGCGCGAGCCTTTCGCAGGTTGTTGCCTCCAACGGGTCATTGATCCGTCGCCACAGGAATCCCAT
>DASQID010000383.1:0-24077 GCA_035631775.1 Acidobacteriota bacterium | reverse complement strand
CTTATTGGTGCGGTTAATCGTCGGAGCGGGCATTTACTACATGGGCTACATCGGGTTCTTTGCAGCTGACGCTGATACGTATGACGTTTTTGGCTGGATGCTGACTCAGTATTGGGCGGGAAATCTCCATTACGGGCGATGGATTGTGACCCACATAAGCCGCCTTGGGTTCAACGGAATGTATTACTGGGTTGCCGGCATCTACACTATCATCGGCCACTCGCCGGCGACAGCAGCAGCCATTCAGTGTGTGATCACCTCCTTTACACCAGTTCTGGTGTACAGGATTTGTTATCGTATATATGGTTCGGCCAAGGCTGCACGTTACGCCGCCCTGTTGACGGCGTTCCTTCCTTCTATGGTGATCTGGTCCTGCCTATTATTAAAGGACGCCCTGGTCGTGTTTCTCGTCTGCGTGAGCGTCCTCTTCACTCTGAAGGTGCAGCAAGATTTGAAGCTCCGGTATCTCATCCCGGGCTCTGCTGCGATGCTGTTGATATTTCCTCTCAGGGGATACGTGTTCTACTTTGTTTTGCTGGCTGTGGTCGGAACTCTTCTCCTGGCCCGATTCGGGAGAACAACGACGCTCTCGGGGTACCTGACCAGATTGGGCGGCATGACACTTGTTGCCGTCCTCTTGTTTGCACTCGGATTTGATGAAATAGCAAAAGAGCAGATCAATGCAAGACTGCTGGATCAGGTTCAAATCTCGCGGATGGATCTTGCCCGCACGGCAAGAACCGGGTTTGAAGCAAGTGCCGATGTGAGTACACTGAGGGAAGCCCTCAAGTTCCTGCCACGGGGCCTGATGTATCTGCTGTTCGCACCTTTTCCCTGGCAGACCGGGAGCACGCGCATGATGCTCGCACTGCCGGAGACTCTGATTTGGTATGCGCTCTTCCCCTTTTGCCTCCTGGGCTTGGTGTACACCGCCCGCAAGCACCTGCGGGACGCGATGATCATATTTCTGTTTGTCGTTCAGCTGACTTGTTTCTATGCAGTTTTTGTCGGAAACGCCGGTACAGCGCACCGGCAGCGAACGCAGGTGTATGTGTTTTACCTGGTCTTCACTTCGGCCGGCCTCGTTTATTCCAGGCGCAGGAACCGTCAGATTTTTGGAACCATCCACGACTGAAGACCCGAGCTCTCCGAAATGCGCGTCCTGTACATAACGCACTACGGGATCCTGGAACCTCTCGGTCAAACCCAGATCCTGCCATATCTGTCAGGCCTCGCGACCAAAGGCATTTCCGTCGACATTCTCTCTTTTGAAAAGCTCCAGATGCTGCAGGACCACAGCATGGTCCATGCTCAATCGGACCGGCTGCGTTCGCTTGATATTCGTTGGCACCCCCGCGCGTACCGGAGAAGCAAGTTTCTGCCTTACCTCCTCGCCGACGTCATGGTCACCGCTTACGAAATCCGCAAACGCTGTGTACGAGATGGTATCGACCTACTGCACTGCCGATCTCACGTGCCCTCCTGGATGGCATGGTCCGCAACCAAGCGGTACTGCGTTCCCTTGCTCTTCGACTTCCGCGGCCTTTTGGCCGAAGAGTATGTAGATTCGGGTCTCTGGAAGCCGGGAGGCGCCGCCTTCAGGCTGACCAAGGCGTTTGAGCGTAGAGTTGCCCGAGGTTGTGCGGCACTGGTCGTGCTTACCGAGCCCGCGCGCGATTATCTGCAAAAAGCGTATTCACTGGATGCGCACAAGATGTTCATTATTCCCTGTTGTGTTGACCTGGCGAAATTCCGGGCTGAGAGGAGCATGGCCTCGGCCCCCCAGCGTCCTTTGGGTGTGGTATATGCTGGAAGTACAAGCGGACGATATCGGATCAAGGAAATGCTGGATTTTTTCACGCTCCTACTCAGTCTAAGGCCCGGATCAAAGTTCACCATTCTCTCGAGCGGAGATTCAAGACCTGTACGCCAACTCGTCGAGAAGTCCGGGCTTTCGCTCAGCACAGTCCGGGTTGAATGTCTCCCTGCCGGAGGCATACCTGAAGTCCTGGCACAACAGGACCTCGGGCTGGTATTCCTCAATGGCGACCGTGCGCTTCTCGCCTCTTCCCCGACCAAGCTCGGGGAGTACCTTGCTACCGGGCTTATCGTTGTAGCGGAAAACGGGCTTGGGGATCTACGGAGGATCCTAGTCGACCAACGGGTTGGATGCTTGATCGACTCCGGAAGGCGCGATACCTGGAAAGTCGCTGCGGAAGAAGCCTTGAGGCTGTGTGATCAGCCCTGCGCGCGAGAAGGCAGCCGGCGCGCAGCCGCCACCTTTTTCAGCCTCGCGGATGGAATTGAACGCTATTTCACTGCCTACAACTATGCCGTCAAGAGGGGTGCTAATCCATGTTAAAGGCTTGTGGCCGAGTTCGGGTCAGGGGCTTGCAAGCGAGCGGGCGTTGTAGCTGAGAGGGGTGATCTGCTTGGCGAGAAGCTTGACCTGCCAGATGTACTCCACACTGGTATTGTCGGGAACAGATGTAAAGGTCAATCGAACCCAGTAGGCATCTTCCTCGCGCTTCAGCGCGTCCCATGACTTGAAGTGGAGTGAAGGGTTGCTTCCCTGCACCATTCCGTTGACGGTCGGGTTGGACTTCAAGAGGAAGTCGTAAGCCTCCTTTTCCATCTGCCCTTGCTGATACTGAGGTTGAGGTTCTGCTCCTGCAGAATCCTGGCCGGCGGCGCCCGCCGGTGCAGCGTCTGCAGCAGCCGCTTGCGACTCCGTTTCTGTGCCGACACTTGGAATCCTGATGGTTCTCTTGCTGCGGGCTGGGGACCTGGCTGGCAGGGGTGTCGCGCTGACAATTGGACCGCTGAGCCCCTGGCTGGCAGCAAAATAGGGCGGAAGCTTAGGGTAATTGGGCGGGACGACCTTTTTCGCATACTCTGCGGGGAAGGGTTCCTTATTCTCGCCCACCTGTATCGTAACAGGTTTGATCTTCCCTCCTGCCATCGCTTCACGGAGCGCCTGAATCCGGCCCGAGAGCTTGTGACGCAGGGCGGGAACCGATATTATGGGCAAGCCTACCGCAACCACAAAAATCAGTAGCGACATGTAAAACCGGTCGCGGGCCCGATAGAAATCGCCTCTGACCGCACTTCCATATACGGGTCGCGGCACGGCCGTGGGATCCGCCGCTGCCGGCGCCGCAGGATCCAACACTTGCTTGATTTCAGAATCCACTCGGGACTCCTTGCTCACCCAGCGACGGAATCGTGCTTCCGAACGCCACGATGTATCAGGTACTGATAGATGAAGTCATCGAGGTCGCCGTCCAGAACGCGATCAGTATTTGAGCTTTCATACTTGGTCCGGTGGTCTTTAACCATCCGGTATGGATGCAGTACGTACGATCGAATCTGGCTTCCCCATGCGATGTCTAATTTTTGATCCTCGACCGCCTGAAGCTCTTTCCTTTTCTTCTCGAGTTCCAGCTCGTACAGGCGCGCTCGCAGTATCTTCCGAGCCATGTCGCGATTTCGGATCTGCGAACGCTCGTTCTGGCACGAGACCACGATGCCGGTAGGTATGTGCGTGATGCGCACCGCCGAGTCGGTCACATTCACATGCTGGCCTCCCGCGCCGGAGGATCGATAGGTATCGATTCGCAAGTCCTTTTCGTCAATCTCGACCTCGATTTTGTCATCAATCTCGGGATAGACGAACACGGAAGCAAAGCTCGTATGTCTTCGCGCTGCGGCATCGAAAGGCGATATGCGGACCAGACGGTGAACCCCGCTCTCCGCACTGAGTTTCCCGTAGGCAAACTCCCCTTTCACCATGAATGTCGCCGACTTTATCCCAGCCTCCTCACCCTGCTGGTAATCGAGCATTTCATTGGCGTACCCGGATCTCTCAGCCCAGCGCAGGTACATGCGAACCAGCATCTCAGCCCAATCCTGTGACTCCGTACCTCCCGCACCCGGGTGGATGGTCACTATGGCATTGGACTCGTCATGCTCCCCCGAGAGGAGCATCTGTATCTCTATGTGACGCGATTCCTGTTCAAGTTTCTCAACCTCGATTTTGAGCTCACCGAGGACATCCTCCCCCTCGGCCGCCAGTTCGGCAAGGGCATGAAGGTCCGACAGATCCCGCGACAGTTTGCTGTCCAGTTCGACTTCCTGCTCCAAGCGCCGACGCACCTGCAGAACCGCCTGCGCCTCCTCCTGTCGAGCCCAAAATTCCGGGTGCGCTACCTTCTTCTCAAGCTCCAGGATCTCCGCGCGCTTGCGTTCCGCATCAAAGATAACCTCGAATCTGATGCACCTTGGCGTCGATTCCGTCAATTTTGTCGCGCAGTTCTTCGAGCATTGATCCCTCCGGACACTTGAGATGTTACGCTTTCTTCCTGGAAAGCATGCAGTTGTATCCAAACACTGCAATCATAATAATAACACAGAGGACCGCAGCCACATCGCCGTACCGTGCATAGAAGGTCAGGGATTGCCGGAAGGCGAAACGGCCTTCGCAAACCGCCTGCTGCAATAGCGGGGTCGAGGCCAGAACAGCGCCTGTCGGATCGATAATTGCCGATATGCCTGAATTTGCCGCACGCAACAGGTATCTGCGGTTTTCTACTGCCCTCCATCTCGCCATAGAGAGGTGCTGATAGGGAGCGGCACTGTCGCCATACCAGCCGTCATTGGTCAGGTTCACTATCAGCTCGCTGCCCTCCCTGACGAAGTGACGCACCAGTTCCGGGAACACCGCCTCGAAACATATGATCGAGCTCACACGGCGGCCGCCCATATCGACAGTCACGTGTTTGCCGCCCGGCGCAAAGTCGCCGACATCCTTGGAGATGGTTTCCACAAAGAAAAACAGCCGCCTTAGCGGCACATACTCGCCAAACGGCACCAGGTGTATTTTGTCGTATCGTCCCAGTTCCTGCCCGTCGCGGCCCAGAAAATAGGCGCTGTTAAAGTACTTCGGCTCGCCTCCTCCGTCAGTGTAAGTGATATTGTTGAATATCATTCCCAGTCGAAATCTGCGCGCAAGCATCTTCAGCGTATCGCGATAGGAAGTGTCGTACTGAAAGGTCAGGGGCGATGGGGACTCGGGCAGAATGAGCAAATCCACACTTTCGGGAGTCAGTCTGGATGCCATCTGCACATAGCCCTCCTGGAACTTGCGGGTCAGCACAGCCTCCGGCTCGTCGAAGGACAGATTCTCCTGCAGCATCGCGACAGTGCAACAGGAGGCGGTCGACCGTCCCCAGTTGCCAAGAACGACCCTGCCGTATGCGGCACTCGCCCCAACCATCAACAATCCGGCTGCAATCGGCCAAATTCCAGCGCCCTTGACGCGGTGCAGCAGCAGCCATGCCAATGCCGCGTTGACCCAGACCAAAATGAAGGACATGCCGTAGACTCCGGTCAAGTCCGCAATCTGAATCAGGCGAGCAGATCCAGTCTGGGAGTATCCAAGCAGCAGCCAGGGGAAGCCACCAAAGGGGAAGTAATTCCTCAGGTATTCGAGAGTCACCCAAGCAAAGGGGAAGACCAGAAGGTATTTCTCCCCTCCGCGCTCAATGCAGAAGCGAGTAAGGATGGAAGCCGCGGCCGGAAAACATGAAAGGAAGCAGACCAGGAGAATATAAAGTGTCCACGCGAGTGACTCCGCCACGCCGCCGTAATGCTGCAACGTCCTGGGAATCCAGATCAACAGTCCGAACCAGGCGAACACCCCGGACACGAGCCCGCCCAGGAAAGCCTCCCTCAGGGAAATGGAACGGGTGACAAACCAGATCAACGGAACAAGGGCGAACCAGGCAACGTGTTCCTGGCCGACGCGAGGGAAGCAGCAAAATTGCAGCAGCCCCGAAAGAGCAGGCAACGAGAGAAGCTTCAGATTTTTGGCAGGCACCGTTTCATTCGGCAAGTACTTCCCGGGATTAGCGTCTGTGAATGAACAACCGTTGCACTCTTCTGCCGGCCCCCAGGCCGAAGGGCGCGGCGGCGGGTGCTCGCGCCAAAGTGCAAACGCTATTCATTGACAGACCCTGAGTAGAGTGTTTTTCCAGAAAGCCACCGACAACTACGTCGAGTTCAAGGAAAACTCACTTCGCCTTGATCAAGGCAGCGAAACCGTCGGCTTTGAGCCGATGGCTCAAGGCGACTGCTTCGGCTCGAGATTCGAAGTGACCCACCCGGAGCGAATGAACTCCGGTGTCAAGTGACTCGATGTAGCATTGGTAGCCTTTGGATTTCAGACGTTTTGCGGCTGCTTCAACCTTGTCGCGATCCTTGAAGACGCCGACCTGGACGCTGTATTCAGTCTTGGCCGCAGCAGCTTGACCCGAAGGAGCAGTCGTAGACGGAGCAGGCTTTGCCGCGGTCTCTTTGGCATCCTTGGGAGCCGCTCCCTTTTCCTTGTCGGGTGCCGCCACGGATTTAGAGGTTCCGTCACGACTGCTGACGCTCTTGTACCAGTCGAGCTTTTCCTTGGCGGCCTTATCCTCGGATTGATTTTTCGCAGGCGCGGCGACGGACGTTTTTGCCTCACTCTGCTCTGCCGGAACCGCGGCTGCCGTGCTTCGAGATCCTTCCTGAATCCCCTGTCGCTTGCCTTCTACGAATCCCAGGACAAAAAAACATCCGCAAACTGCAATCAGCAGCACAAATGCGACAATCAGCTTCCGGTTGTCCAACACGAGTTCCAAACCCGACTCAGGCGCGCGATTTTCCATAGAAAGACCTGCTTATCACTTTGTCTGCATTGTCTGCATCCAGGAGCGGAGAATGTCAATTGGGACAGGGAAGACAACCGTTGTGTTCTTTTCGACGCCGATCTCGGTCAGCGTTTGGAGATAGCGGAGCTGCAGCGCAACAGGCTCCTTGTTGATAACGGTTGCGGCTTCCGCGAGTTTGGCGGCCGCCTGAAACTCTCCGTCGGCGTGTATGATCTTAGCCCTCTTCTCCCGTTCTGCTTCCGCCTGCTTGACCATGGCTCGTTGCATTTCCTGGGGCAGGTCGACCTGTTTGACCTCAACCAGGCTCACTTTGATCCCCCAGGCGTCCGTGTGCTGATCGAGGATCTCCTGAAGTTTGACATTCAATTTCTCACGCTTGCTGAGCAGGTCATCCAGCTCAACTTCGCCGAGCACAGATCGCAGCGTGGTTTGGGCAAGCTGTGAGGTTGCATAGAGGTAGTTTTCCACCTCCACGATCGCCCTCGGCGCATTCATCACTCGGAAGTAAACTATGGCATTGACCTTCACTGAAACGTTGTCGCGGGAGATGATGTCCTGCGGTGGAACCTCGAGAGTGATGGTTCTGAGGCTGACACGCACCAATTTATAGACGGGCCAGAAAATAAAGATCAATCCCGGACCCTTTGCCTCCGGCAGGAGCCGACCAAGCCGGAAGACCACCCCGCGTTCATACTCTCTCAAGATGTTGACCGTGCTCCAGAGGTACAGCAAGACGATAATGATCCCGAACATGAAAATCATGCCAAAGTTGGCTTCCATGATCCCCTCCAGGTGAGAGTGCAGTGAATCGAGTTCAGCGGGATAATCAGAATTATTCGGTCACTTCCTCCACCTTCAAAGTCAGGTTGTCCACGGCTACGATCTTGACCGGCCGCCCCGCGGGAATGGGAGACGCCGAGTGGGCAGCCCAATACTCTCCCCTCACTTTTACCCGGCCGGAGGAGAATATGTCATTGTCGGCCCTGCCCAGAAGGCCGATCATCCCCGCATCGCCCGTAGTGACCCTCTGCCTCCAGGATTTGAACAGCGCGACCAGCAATATTACGAATATCGTCGCGAATGGCAAAGCCACACCGAGAGCCGTTCCAAGTCCAATGCGCATTGCCGGTTCTGGAGTATCGATCAATATAAGAATGCCGATAACCATTGCTACTATCCCCCCGAAGCCGAGCACCCCATATCCCTGTACTTTGACTTCAGCAACGAATAGTCCTATGGCGAGCAGGATGAGAAGCACGCCCACGTAATTGATGGGCAAAAAGGAAAAGCCGAGCACGGAAAGAAGCACACAAATGCCGCCAATAACACCGGGAGCGACAAACCCGGGATGAGTGAACTCAAAATACAGCAAAATCAGTCCGGCTACCCCGAGCAGCAGGGCGAGGTTCGGCTGTGAAATAGTGGAGAGGAATTTTTCCCGCATCGTCATCTGATATTCGACGATGGTTTGCCCCTTGGGGTGGAGGGTGATCTCACTGCCTGAAAACAGGTGGACCTTGTAGCCCTCCAGTTTTTCAAACAACTCGCCCTCGTCTCTTGCCACGAAATCGATCAGGTGTGCATTCAGGGCTTCTGCGTCGGTAAAGGACTTGCTGTCGACGACGCCCTTCTCAGCCTCGACAACGTTGCGATTCCTCTTGCTCGCGATACTTCGCAAGAATGCAGTGGCGTTGCTGGTGATCTTCTGGGTCAGCGTCTTGCCGGCTTCCCCGCCGTCCACGGGGAATCCTCCGATGGCCATAAGCGGGTGAGCCGCGCCGGTATTGGTCCCGGGCGCCATGGCCGCCACATCCGCTGCCAGCAGGATGAAGAACCCCGCCGACGCCGCCTTGGCTCCACTGGGCGCGACATATACGACGATAGGAAATTTGCTGTTCAGCATCCCTGTGATGATCTCTTCCATTGAAGATCCAAAACCGCCGGGAGTCTGAAGCTGGATCAGAAGGAATTGGGCACGCTCGGTTTCGGCCCGCTTGATTCCACGCACGATGAACTCAGCGGTGATCGGGTCAATTGCGCCGTCGAGATTGATTCTTGCTATCTGCGCACAACCGCTCCCGACCGGCCACAGAATCAGCGCGGCAATCGAGATTCCCACGAGCTTCACAAGACGTGTCGACATCTTGAACCCTCGGCTATCATAGCACACCTCCTCCATACAATATATTTCCCACCAATGGCGAGCGGATGTTCAGGGAAGCGCTGCGTGACGCTGGTTCAGGTAGACAGGGCAGCAGGCTTAACCAGAGCGGCCGCCTGCTTTTCTGCGTGATATGAAGAGCGGACCAGCGGACCGGCTTCGACGTGACTGAAACCGAGCGACATGCCGTACTCCCGGAATGCCGCGAATTCATCCGGCGCATAAAACCGCTCAACGGGCAGGTGTTCGCTGGTCGGCTGGAGATATTGGCCCAGGGTGACAATATCAACCTCGGCAGCCCGCAGGTCGTCAAGTGCCTCCAGGATTTCACCCCTGCGTTCGCCCAGCCCCACCATGATGCTGGACTTTGTTCTCAAATCGATGCCGAAAGTCTTGGCGCTTTTGAGGTGATCCAGTGAACGGCGATAGCGCGAGCCGGCGCGCGCGACCGGATAAAGGCGCGGGACCGTTTCAATGTTGTGCGCCAGCACGTCCGGCCGCGCCAGGACTACCTTTCCCAATGACTCCCGGCTGCCACGAAAGTCGGGGATGAGGACCTCTATCCTTATGCCGGGGCAGGCTTCTCGGGTCAGGCGGATCGTCTCCGCAAAAATGTATGCCCCGCCATCTTCGAGATCATCGCGATCCACGGATGTGATGACGGCATATTTGAGATGAAGCTCTGCAATGGCGGCCGCCGCGCGACGGGGCTCATCGAGATCGTATTCCGGCGGCCGGCCCGTCTTGACTGCGCAGAACTTGCAGGCACGCGTGCAGACTTCCCCCAGTATCATGAGGGTTGCAGTTCCGGCACCCCAACATTCACCGATGTTCGGGCAACGTGCGTCCTCACAGACGGTGTTCAGGCGCAGATCACGGACGAGAGATCTGAGGTGGAAGTAGTTCTCACCTTGCGGAAGGCGAACCTTGAGCCAATCGGGGCGCGGGCGCCGAGACGCAGCAGGCGATTGATTTCCGATTATCCTGAGCGGATTTGACTTTGCTTCCATCGGATATTCTTTACCACAAATGACGCAGAAGGACAAAGATACCAGTACGGGGAGATTTTCGCCCCCCGGCTGAAACGGCAGGAAAAAGCTAAGTTGCCCAAGTCATTGTCAAGCAAACAGATAAGACCAACTATCCCTGCGGTAAAGAAGCCGATCCGTCTGGCCCCACCCCCCTCCGCACGATGTGCAAGCCGGACTACTGCAAAGTCTGCGTAAAGAAAAGCTCCATACTGCGCGTCTTACTCTCGGGGTGCAGGTCTGCGCTCTGTGCTGATCGGAGGCATTGGAATCGACGTCTCTGGTACTGCCGCGGGTTTCTTTCCGTTTTCCGGTACCCAGATACTGCGGCGTAAACCGATTTTTATTGATTCCATTCCGGAGAAATTATGATTGGGCCAATGAGGCACGAGAAAAACAATCTCGGACGTGAAGGTGAACACGGCACGGCACTTATTGTAACCCTGCTGTTTCTCGTGACCCTTGGGGTGCTCGCAACAGGACTTCTCTTCACGGTTCAGCTTGAGATGCAGTCGAGTGCATCCTATAAGTACTCGCAGCAAGCCTTTTATGTTGCGAACGCCAGCGCGCAAAAGGCTGTCGTGTGGTTCAACAACAGTTACTCTCCACACGTGCCGGCCTCAGATTATAATGTCACGACTGTTCCTGTCCGATATTCGGGTAGGAGTGTTCTGCTGGCGGGTCAGACCGGAAGTTCCTCCGCCTATCCTGAATCAGGCGTGATGGCAGGCTTCTCAACCGAATTCAGCAACAAGTCACTGCAGGCTGATGCCCTGAACTCAGGGGTTTATGCCACGAACGCCACGCTCCTGAAGTACACGCCAGCTACCTTTATCAACACGACCACATTTCTCACCTATACTTCCGCCATGGAGCGATGGCGCGTCGACTCCATCGGCTACTGGGGCACAGTTGCGCGACCGATGGGTACGGCACAAATTTCCACCGTCATCGAGAACAGTGGGAATGCGTTTTTCGATCGCGCGATATGGGGTATCGACTCCGTCAGCCTAAGCGGGAACGCATCCACCGATAGCTTTGATCCCGCGCTTGGCCCCTATGGCGGATTGAATGTTGGAAATCGGGGATCCATCGGTTCCAACGGATCGGTGTCATTCAACGGCTCGGTCAGCGTACACGGAGATGTGGCTTACGGACCCACCGGCACCTTCAGCGGCGGCGACGTAACTGGCCAGATAATCCACATGTCGCAACCTCGCTTTTTTCCCCCCCTTCCCTCGTTTGCGGTGGGAGCAACCAACATCAGTTTAGGCGGGCACAGCTCTCAAACCATCCCTGCTGGAAGTTATGGGGACATTTCACTTGGTTCGCACGGGGTCCTGACCCTCTCAGGCGGGCTCTATTACGTGAACTCTATTAGCATAGGCGCTCAAGCTCAATTGGTCATCAGCGGGCCCACAACCATATTCGTCAAATCCGCCCTGGACCTGGGCGGCCAGGGAGTGGCGAATCCCACCGCACTGGCCAGCAACCTCAACATCTTTTACGCCGGTACTAATGCAGTTTCAATGCGCGGCGGCTCCCAGTTCAGCGCTGAGCTCTACGCCCCTAATGCCACTGTGACAATGGGTGGGAATAGCGAATTCTTCGGTTCCTTTATCGGTAAGACGATAAGTAATGACGGTACTCCCGATATCAACTTCGACGAGGGATCATTGAGGAACAATCTGATTCAACGGCCGTTCAGAGTCATCAACTGGTCTCAAACGGTCTATTGAACAAGCAAGAAAAGAAATTCCGATTATCTCCATATTCCGTCGCTCCTGACCAGGCCTTCGTCTCCCTTCACGTTCACTTTGTTTATGGCTGTGTGCGGCTGGTTAGTGCTCGGGCGCGAACAGCGCGCTACGATCGGACCTTTGAGAGTCCGGAGCCTATAGCTCGGGCTTCGCGCACGGCGCGGCGGCATGCTTCCACCTGATACGCAGGACCGAGTGCGAAGGCGGCACTCGCCAGGAACCAGACATACCAGGTGAGGGAGCTGTACGGCCAGGGTAGATAGTTCTGAGCTGTGGCCCAGAGCCCCATGTCTACAAGCGAGGTCAGGAAGATTCCCGCCGCAAAAGCCCCCCAGGACTTGCTGAGTAATCCCCAACCCGTTTCAAGAGCCGAGCGCCTTATGAGAATGGCTTCGAACAGCAAGGCACTCAGTAACGGATCAGCAGCCCATCCGAGCACCTTGTCGATGTGGGGGGGAGCAGACGTGTTTCTCAGCCACTCGATGATTTCATAGAGTTGGCGGATCGTAAATCCTGCCACGATTGTGACGAGAAGGAGATCAATCGGGCGCAAACGGGCAACGAGGCCGAGCCTACGCAAGGTGCGGAGAATCAGAAAGAGCCCTGCGGCCAGAACTGCCATGTTCATCGGACCACAGACCATGAGGCCAAAGCTCCGGCAAGCTGCCGCGAGGGACGCGTCAAGAGTGCCGAAAGCAAGATAGAGGGGATTAAGCTTGGAATCGATTCCAAGGACGTGGCTGAATGCTAAACCTGTGAGCCGATAGAATGATGCGATCGTAATGAGCAGCCAGGCAGCGCGCAGAGGCTCGCCCTGTGAAAATTGCCGGAACGCGTACCATGCCAGCCCCAACTCCGCCGTGGCGCAGGCCATGAAGAAAACGCAGCCCGGATACTTAAAGAACAAGTCGATCCAGGCGTTGTTTCCCGTGACGCGCCAAATCACAAATGTGCAGGCGGCCGCGGCCATGTGAACACACGTGAACCAGAGGATGCTACTCGCGATAAGTGTGTTGGTTGTCTGCCTGCTCCTCATTATTTCAGTCACGTCACGCGAGCGGGGATTGGGCAACGGATTCGGAGAATTGATCCATAATCCTGAGAAGTTTGGCTCCCACTGCCGCGGCGCCTTTTCTCCCGAGCAACGCGGTGAGGGCCGTGTCGGCGGCCATCAAGTACTGCTGCCTTGAACGTGGCGCCGCTCCTCCTGCTTCGAGGAGCGCCGCGGCTGCACGGTGGCCGAGGTATATCCCAAGCACGGCGGAAACCTGCCGCCCAGTCGGCGTTTGCGCAAAGGGTTGCGACGGTTGCGAGATGGGAACACCGTCCGCAGTAATCCACGAGTTGATAGTTGATTGGATCTCTGCCAGTTCCCTGTCTGCTCCCGCCGCGTCCGCGTCGGCCCGCCACACTTGGGCTATGATCTTCCACTCGTGCGCAATCTGCGACACTCTTTCCTGACAACGGCCGCAATTCTCTAGATGCGAGAGACTCCGTTCGCGGGACTTGTCCCGGAGTTCGGCATCGTTGAGCATGACAAGCACATTGTCGGCAGGATGAAACAGCGCGGATACCCACGAGACGATCTGTCTGATCATTCACGCCTCCCCTTGCATCAGGCCGGTTTTGCGGATTTTTTTCAATCCCCGTGTCAGCAGCGCTCCTACGGTACCGGGACGGATCTGAAGAACTTGTGAGATTTCATCATAATCGAGACCCTCGACCCGCAGGCGCATACACTCCATCTCACGAGGTGACAGGACCGATAGCGCGCGTCGGAACATTTCGCGCTGCACGTATCCTGTTTCGACGTCTTGCCTGGAGTCCGCAAGGTCGCCCGCTGCCTCTAGTTCGACGGCGGCCCTCGAGTGGGTTTCTCGATGGCGATCCAGAATGTAGTTCCTTAATACTCGGAATAGCCAAGCGCGTGGATTTTCCACTCCTTGCCCAGCAGTTCGCGCCTTGAAATAGCGTAGGAATGCCTCCTGGATGGCGTCCTGGATCATCTCCTTATCACTCGCTACCGCGGCGGCATACCGATAAAGGGGGGTCCGATAGAGGAGGAAGAGATTGACTATCTCGGCTTCTATATGGGCGGGTTGAGTGGCGTGAAAATCCGCACGTATCCCTTGCAACGACCCGACCAGATTCTCTCGCACCTGGCAGGAGTGATCGGACGCAGGCAGGCAATCACTCGCCAGTATATTTTCAGTGGATGCCATAGGTGCCAATCCAGTCTCGCCGTGTCTGTCGCCGCGTCGCCCACATGCATTCTCAAGAGGGGGCACACTAGCCCCTGCAGTACTGATCGGACATTTGTCCGAATTCCTGCAGAGAAATCTGCACGCGGCATGCCGCCGGCCAGTTGGCAGAACCGCGTATCAGGGGATGTAGCCCTACGATGGCTAGAGAGGTGAGGTACAAGTCCCAATCAGAGAGGAATCACACTGTTGCGGGTCGCTGAATGTATGTGCGTCTTCGCGCCGTTGGAATGGGTCTGAAAATGCGCCAAGAGTCATCTCTCAAAGGAGCAGAGAGTCAGAAGGTCGGGTAGCTGCCCAGGACTCGAAAATAAAGGGTCATTTCCCGTAAGTGTCGAAGCGCATTTGAACATTCCCGGCTTCGTATGTTGCTCTGCAGGTCGAGATAGAAGAGGTACTCCCACGGCTTGCCATGGATCGGTCGGGATTCAATTTTGGTGAGGTCTATGTTCCTCAATGCAAAGACCGATAGCGCCTTGAACAAGGCACCCGGCTCATTTTTTAGCCCGAAAACGATGCTCGTCTTGCCACCTCCCTGGGTGAACCTTCCCCGGCGCGCCAAGGCAAGAAAGCGTGTGAAATTCTCCGGATCGTCCTCTATGCCACGCGCCAGAATCTTCAAACCGTAGATGCGTGCCGCATCCCCGGAGGCAATTGCCGCTGCCGCCCGCAAGCCGCTCTCGCTGATATACTTCACGCTTCCGGCAGTATCATAGAAAGAAACTTTCTCGACCTTCTTCATGCGGCGCAACACTCGCTGGCACTGCGCGAGCGCAACCGGGTGGGAATAAACTTGTCTGATCTGCGCGAGCGAGGTTCCTGGGTGTGCAATCAGGTTGTGCTCGATGCGCACATAAGTTTCGGCAATCGCTTCGAGCGAGTGGCGGGAAAGGAGGTCAAAATTCTGATGGATACTTCCGGCAAGCGAGTTCTCGATAGGAATGACCGCCAGCTCGGCATTCTTCCCTGCGACTGCTTCGAAAACGTCATCAAACGTCATACAGGGCAAGGCTTTTATGGATGTGCCGAAGATCTTGCGGCTCGCCTCCTGGCTGAAGGCGCCCAGTTCGCCTTGAAATGCTACCGTCGTCCCGGATCCCACCCGAAGATGCTTCATGGAGCGACTGCCCTGCCCGCAAGGGCGAGCTTGTCCATTACCCGGCCCGAAAACTCGGTGGTGCCAATCGCTTTGCCGCCGGATCCGGCAAGGTCGGCGGTGCAAAAGCCATCCGCTATCACCTGCTCGATCGCCCCGTTTATCCGGCGAGCAAGGTCCGCCCTGCCGAATGAAATCTCCAACATCAGTGCGATGCAGCCAATGGCGCCAATCGGGTTCGCCAGGTCTCTCCCTGCGATGTCAGGAGCGGAACCGTGGACGGGCTCATAAAGCGCCGGCCCGTCCCCAAGACTTGCCGAAGGTAGCGTTCCGATACTCCCCGTCAGAACTCCGCCAATATCGCTCAGGATGTCCCCGAAAGTATTTTCCGTGAGAATGACATCGAACTGACTCGGCTGTAGCACCATCTGCATGGCACAGTTGTCAACATACTGATGGCTCAGTTCCACATCCGGATACTCCGTCCAGGTTTCATTCACTACCTGACGCCACAGTCGGCTCACCTCGAGAACATTTGCTTTGTCCACCGAGGTTACCCGCTTGCGCCGGATGCGTGCCAATTCAAAGGCTTGGCGAGCGATTCGATCTATCTCGTGACGCTGATAGATCATCGTGTTGAACCCGGTTTCCTCCCCTGGCGTGCCAGTTATACCCCTTGGCTTTCCGAAATAGAGCCCACCGGTCAACTCGCGTACCACGACCAGATCCACACCGGCGCCGACCTCAGGTTTCAAAGTGGAGCACTTGAGCAAACCCGCCATCTGTCGAACCGGCCGGAGGTTGCCGTATAGCGCAAGCCCCTTTCGGATCCCGAGCAGTCCTTTTTCGGGTCTCAGTTCCGGGGGATTCGAGTCCCATCGAGGTCCCCCCACCGCTCCCAGTAGAATAGCATCGCTGGAAAGGCACACCTCGAGGGTCTCATCAGGCAGCGGTACACCAAAGCGATCCAGGGCGTCCCCGCCGATAGCACCGTGCCGGATGTCCAGCTCAAATCCGGCATCCTCGGCAACTGCCGTGAGAACCGCCAGTGCCGGAGTAACCACCTCCGGCCCGATTCCGTCTCCCGCAAGAACACTGATTTTCTTTTTGTTTGCTCCGGGCATCCAGGCTCCCCGCCTCAGGCCCCAGCCGTGCCTGCTTCTTCCTGGTGCTCGGCAAGCGCCATTTGGTAGTGGACCATTTTGTTGATGGCGTTCAGGTAAGCGCGCGCACTGGCATCCACGATATCCGTACTTGCCGCCTTGCCGATGAAGGACACCTTCCCGAAATCGACCTTCATGAAGACCTCACCAACGGCATCCTTCCCGCGCGTGACGCTGTGAACATTGTAATCCATCAGCTTACCGGCAATGCCCGTGATGCGATCTATCGCGCGCAGAGCGGCGTCCACCGGACCGTCACCGATGGCGGAGTCTCGCAACTGCTGTCCATCCCTTTCCAGGACGATCGTGGCAGTTGCTATGATCTGGTTCCCACCGCTGGACTGAATGTACTTGATTTTGTAGGCTTCAGGAAAGATCCGTAGAGCGTCGCGGACTATTACGATGAGGTCTTCGTCGAACACCTCCTTTTTCTTGTCGGCGACTTTTTTGAACAATACATATGCCTTCTCCAGATCCGGTTGGCTCAATTCAAAACCCAACTCCTGGTACTTGAGCTTCAGGGCATGGCGGCCGGAATGCTTTCCCATCACCAGCTTGCTTTCCTTGATTCCCACCGTCTCAGGCAGCATGATCTCGTAGGTGGACTTTTCCTTAATCATGCCGTCTTGATGTATGCCTGCTTCGTGCGCGAATGCGTTCCTACCCACCACGGCCTTGTTCGCCTGCACAAGCATACCGGTCAGATTGGTCAGAAGACTGCTGGTGGGATAGATCTCATGGGTGTTGACTCCAGTTTCCATGTCGAAGAAGTCCTTGCGGGTGTGCAACGCCATCACTGTTTCCTCCAACGAGGCGTTGCCTGCTCGCTCCCCGATGCCGTTGATCGTGCATTCCACCTGCCTCGCGCCGTTCTGGACGGCGATCAGTGAGTTCGCTACAGCTAACCCCAGATCGTTGTGGCAGTGAACGGAGAGAACCGCCCGATCAATATTCGGAACGTGGGCGCGGATATACTTGATACACTCGGCGAATTCCAAGGGAATTGCATAGCCCACGGTGTCGGGAATGTTGACAACGGATGCGCCGGCACCAATGACAGCCTCGAGGACCTTGCAGAGATAGTCCAAATCCGTGCGCGAGGCATCTTCGGCGGAGAACTCCACCTCCCCGCACAGGGTCTTGGCGTATCTGACGGCCTCGCACGCATCCTGGAGGACCTGCTCCCTCGTTTTCTTCAACTTATACTTTAAGTGTATGTCTGAAGTGGCAATGAACGTGTGAATTCTTGGCATGGCCGCATACTGCAGAGCTTCCCAACACCGGTCAATGTCCAGTTTGGCGGCCCGAGCCAATCCGGCAATTGTGACGGTGCGGATTTCCTCAGCTATCCGCTTAACAGATTCAAAATCACCGTCGGACGAGATCGGGAACCCGCCCTCGATCACGTCCACCCTTAGTCTCTCCAGCTGACGCGCCAGCACGAGCTTCTCCTCGAGATTCATGCTGGCCCCGGGGGACTGTTCGCCATCTCTTAAGGTCGTGTCGAAGATAAAAACGCGCTCCGTCATGCCGTGGTCCTTTCGTGTGTTTTGTTGTGGTTAGGGGCGGATCTCAAAAGGATTCTGATTTTTAGTGAACAGGCTTGTCAAGTAGTATTTCAGTTCGCAGTTCCCTGTTCGCAGGACAATCGGCAAACCAGACTCTCCTGCGAACAGCGCTCTGCGAACTGCGAACCTCAGCTTATATATGACGCGTTGATGTTCACGTATTCGCGGGAGAGGTCGCAGGTCCAGACTCGGGCTTCAGCACTCCCCACAGCAAGCTCCAGGCCGATGTGAAGATCATGCGCCTTCATGGCCCTTTCTCCGCGCGTGCGGTTGGCATTGATCAGACCGCCGTTACGGAATATCGGGATTCCGCAGAGACTGAGCCTTACCTTGTCAGGATTGAATGCCACCCCGCTATAGCCTGCGGCGCAGAGGATCCTGCCCCAGTTGAACTCCTCTCCATAGAGTGCGGTCTTCACCAAGGCGGAGTGAGCAATCGCCTTCGCCACGCAGCGAGCATCGTTGGCGTTGGCTGCGCCTTTGACATGAATCTCCACGAACTTGCTTGCTCCCTCGCCATCCCGCGCGATGCTCTTAGCCAGCTCCTCGCAGACTCTTACCAGTCCCCTTTCAAACTGGGTTAGTGAGGTGGCCTCCAGTTTGCAGCCTGAAGCGCCGTTGGCGATGATGAGAACCATGTCGTTGGTGGACGTATCTCCATCTACGGTCAGGCAGTTGAAGGTCTTGTCCACCGCGTTTCTGAGGATTCTGTTCAGTTGAGAAGCCGGCAGCTGCACATCGGTGGTGATGACCGCGAGCATGGTGGCCAGCTGTGGGTGTATCATCCCCGCCCCTTTGGCCATGCCCCCGATGCGGACGGTCGTCCCACTGATCCGGCCCTGGATGGCGAAGGTCTTTTCACGAGTGTCCGTGGTCATGATGGCACGCATGGCCGCGTCCCCGCCGCGCGAGTTCAGTGCGGACACAGCCGCCCCGATCCCCGAGAGCACTTTCCGGATAGGCAAAGGCTGTCCGATCACGCCTGTGCTTGCCACGACGACCTGACTGGGATCGACCTCGAGATGCGAGGCAAGGTTTCGCACGCACAGGATTGCGTCCCGCATTCCTCTCTCCCCGGTGCACGCGTTGGCGCAGCCGGAGTTGAGCAGGACGGCCCGAACGCGCCCGTGGGAATCCCGGAGATGTTTCCGGCTCAAAACGACCGGAGCAGCCTGAACCTGATTTGTGGTAAAAACTGCAGCTCCGGTCGCGGGCTGGGAGGAGAATAGGACGGCAAGGTCGAGACCCTTTCTCTTGATGGCGGCAGACACGCCGGCTGCCAGATAGCCTCTGGGGGCTGTAACTCCGCCGCGAATGGCTTTCCAGCGCATTCCGGCACGCGTCGCAGGCCTCCGTCTCATCTTGTTCATAGATGCAGGACCATCGCGACTTCATCGCAAGTGTTGAACTTGGGACAGTGAAAGCACTCGTTATAGACCTTCAACGGCATGGTTCGGTGTTCCACCTGGATAAAGCCGAATCGACTAAAAAATCCCGGCACGTAGGTGAAGACAAAGACCTGTTCCAGGCTGTACTGCATTGCTTCCTGTATCAAGCTTTCGACAAGGAGGGAGCCGATTCCTTTCTTTCTGGTCCCCTGAGCCACAGCCACGGCACGAATCTCGGCTAGATTCTCCCAATAGATGTGAAGGGCCCCACAGGCCAGAATGGTCCCGGAATTCGAACCCCTCTCAACCACAGTGTAGTCCCGCAGGTGCTCGTACAATTGCAGAAGTGTCTTCGGGAGCATGAGCTGTTGCTCTGCGTAATGGTTGATGATTCGATGCATGGCGGGCACATCGCCAAGCTGCGCTTTTCGTGTGAAGGTCTTTTTGTCGGCACGTGTCTTTACGATGTACGCGCCAGCAGATTTGGACAACATCATTTCTTTCCCGTCTCGATCCTACCTCGGGAAGCCGGAGGGCATCTTGTGGACTCGAGCCAGATGGCCAGTCGCCACTCACGCCGCGTCGGTTTCGGCCTCCACTTCGCCCAACACCTCGGAGAGTATCCGAAGAAACTCGTTCACCTCTTCCTCGGTGATTATAAACGGCGGCAATAGACGCAGTACGGACTCATGAGCCGCATTCGCGATAACTCCGCGCTTCAAGAGTCCCTGAACCACTCGTTTGGTCCTGGTGCCGAGATCCACCCCTACCATGAGGCCCATCCCTCGTATTTCGCCCATGCTCCTATGTCGGGGAGCGAGCTCTCTCAGGCCCCGAACGAGCTGCTCTCCAAGCCGGGCCACATGGTCGAGCAGCCCCTCATCCTCGATCACCTCGAGTACTTCCAATGCGAGCCTGCAAGCAAGAGGTCCACCTCCGAATGTCGTGCCGTGTTCGCCTGGCTGCAGGCTATCGGCCACGCGTTGGCTGCCGAGTACTGCGCCAAGCGGATAACCAGCTGCCAGCGACTTAGCTAATGTGAGCAAGTCGGGAACGACGCCGCAGTGCTGGAACGCGAAATACCTGCCGGTCCTGCCCAATCCGCATTGGATCTCGTCGAAAATAAGAAGGGTGTCATGCCGGTTGCACAGGTTGCGCGCCGCGAGGAGAAATTCATGGGGTACAGGATAAACACCCCCTTCACCCTGGATCGGCTCCATCACCATGGCGCACACGTCGTCGGAGAATGCACGTTCCAGCCCCGCGACAGAGATTTCTTCGATGATCTCCGCTCCTGGCACCAGAGGCCTGAATGGTGCCTGGTACTTCTCCTGGGAAGTGATGCTCAATGCTCCGAATGTCCGTCCATGGAATGAGTTCCTCAGAGCCAGCATCCTTGACTTCCCTGGTTTGCCCCGTTTATGGGCGTATGCCCGGGAGATCTTGAGAGCAGCCTCGATGGCCTCCGTTCCGCTGTTCGTAAAGAAAACCTTCGACATGCCGGCGAGTTCGGCGAGGCGTTTTGCGAGGATACCCTGGAAGGGATGATAAAAGAGGTTGGAGCAATGGATTAGGCGCGCCCCCTGCTCCTTGAGGACCTTCACCAGCCGCGGATGATTATAACCCAGTGAGTTGACGGCAATCCCCGCCAGAAAATCCAGGTATCGGCGCCCTCCCATATCGAAAACATAGGCCCCTGAACCGTGGGACAGGAAAAGGTCATATCGCTTGTATGTTGGGAAGAGGAAGTCTTTCTCCAAGCTTTCGATCTCGCCTTGGCTCAGTCCCAAGTAAGGATCAACGCCCTCAATCTTTGTTCCCATGGATTTGAGTCCCTTCCTTATTTTTCCCACTGACCACGCCCTTCAGGATTTCCGGGCTCTTCCCGGGAACGATAAAGACAGATTCTATCCCGCTATCCAGGGCTTCCAGGCAAGATGTGGTTTTTGGAAGCATCCCCCCTGTGAGAATGCCCCTCGCATGCAGGCTCTCGATGTCTGTTCTTCGGGCGTGGCGCAGAACGGTTTCGCCCTCGCCCATGATTCCAGGGACGTCGGTCAGGTATACAAGGGCTTGTGCTCCGGATCCACGAGCGCAGACCGATGCCATTTGGTCAGCGTTGACATTGTAGAGTCGGAAATCCCAACCCAGTGCGATGCTGGAGATGACAGGCACTAGTCCCCATTTCAGAACCATGTTGAAAAACTCCGAATTGACGCTCACCGGCTTTCCCACGTACTCGAGATCCCGCCTCGCCCCCGTGAGGGAGAGCCTTTCGCAGCGGACCAACCACGCATCGGCACCGCAGATACCCAGTGCCCTGCAGCCCGTTTCTCCCATCTCAGAGACGAGCATTTTGTTGACTTCGCCCGCGAGAACCATGACGGCAACGCTGAGTGTTGCAGCGTCGGTCACGCGGAGGCCGTCGACAAAGTGCGATTCAATTCCTAACTGGGAAAGCCGCCGTGAGAGTGCCCTTCCGCCGCCGTGCACGAGGGTTATCTCATGGCCATCTCTTACGAGATCCGCGACCTGCCCAAGAAGCGCACGCCGGCTGGCCGACTCCTCAAGCAGACTGCCACCCAGCTTAACCGTGAGTCGCAAGAACCCTACCCTCGCTCAACCCCGTGCATTCCTCGAGCCCGTGCACGAGATTGAAGTTCTGTATGGCTTGGCCGGCCGCACCTTTGACAAGGTTGTCAATGGCAGAGAATATCACGGCTCTCCTGCCGCTGGAGGTCAGCCGCCAGCCGATGTCGCAAAAATTGGTGAAATTGACAGCCCGCAGCTCCGGCAACCGTGAGTTGCCCAATATCCGGACGAACGAACACGTTTCGTAGCACTTCTCGTACACCTCATCCAGCTCCGCTGCAGCCACGGGACGCTGCAGTTCCAGATAAATCGTCGACAGAATGCCGCGGTTCGTGGGCAAAAGGTGCGGCACAAAGGTAAAATGGTCAATATCCCATCCCAATTCCTGGCACATCTCGGGCAGATGCCGATGTCTGATCGGGCTGTATGGCCTGAAGTTGCCCGAAACCTCGCCAAAAAGCATTTCCAGTCTTGCGGATCTTCCGGCTCCGGTTACCCCTGATTTTGAATCGCAGACGATCTCGCTTCCGGGAGAAAGCATCCCCGCACGCACTAGGGGCAGCAATGGAAGAAGAACGGATGTGGGGTAGCAGCCGGGATTGGCCACAAGCTTGGCGCCGCAAATCGTTTTGGCGTTCCATTCCGGCAGCCCATACACGGCAATCTTGACCAGGTCCGGCCTCGAATGTGTAAATCCGTACCAGGTGGGGTAGCGTGTCTCATCCTTCAGGCGGAATGAGCCGCTCAAGTCGATCACGCGCACACCCATCGCGAGGAGCTTGGGCACCAGGTCGTACGACACTTCATTCGGCGTGCACAGGAAGGCCGTCTCAACGCCTGCTCCTACGAGACGCGCCTCATCCTTTGGCTGACAGACGAGTTCGCTCAAGCCGCGCAGCGCAGGATGAATCTCGGAGAGAGGCCTCTCAGCCGAGTCTTCAGAGGCCATGACCACTGCGCACTCGGCAGACGGATGGCGAAGGAGAAGCTTTATGAGCTCCAGTCCGGAGTAACCGGTGACTCCTACCACACCTACCCGAACCTTCATGCCACCAAACCTTCCAGCCGTCGCAGGACTCTCCTGCCCATCCGGTTACTGCGCAGCAGGACAAACACCGTGTCGTCTCCGGCGACGGTGCCGAGCACCTCAGGCCATTGTGCGGCATCGAGTACGACACCGAGCGAATGCGCGTTGCCCGGTAGAGTCTTGACCACGAGGATATTCCCCGAAACACCACTCTTGACGATCAGCTGACTGAACGACCGCCGGAGCAAATCCTCCGGCGGCGTACCGTTGGCCATTCCGGGAACTCTGTACACTCCGCGGACCTTAACCAGGCCCAGGTCACGAACGTCGCGCGACAGCGTCGACTGGGTCACCACGACCCCGCCGGCCTCCAGGAGGGTACATAGTTCTCCCTGGCTTGAGACGGCCCGCTTACGAACAATCTCCAGGATCCTGCCATGCCTTGCTGTCTTCGATGCCATGCTGTACCAATATTTATGCAATTTGAGGTATAATTATACACATCGGCATTTGGAGTTCAATCAAAGATCGGGTGTCGAGAGCCGGAACAATGCCCTCGTCGTCGGCATGGGCTGTGCCTTGGGCGATCTGCAGTTCTTGAAAACACGGGGACAGGCACCGAATTCCTGGCGCGGCCGGCGACAATCGTCAGGCCCGAAGGAAATTCGGAGCCAGTCCTCGCTCCCGCAGGTCTCTCATCCCGCGTGGGTGTAAGAGCGATAGAACTCGAGAGCGGCGCGCGGTCCCGCTCCCAACTCGAGCGACTTGCCCGCGTCCAGAAACGCCAGCTCCAGACATCCGATCAATCCCAGCGTTTCCAGGAAATCAAGATAGCCGAGATGCCCGATGCGGATCAACTGTCCCTTCATGCTTCCCTGTCCCCCCGAGATGAGCGCCCCAAAGCGTTCCTGCATTATCGAGATTATCCTCGAAGGCTCGAGCCCGGGCACGAACGCGGTAATGGCATCGGCGGGAAACTGAGGAAAGATCTTCATGCCCCAGGCAGCCACGGCCGCCCGCGTGGCCCCAGCTTGAAGCGCCGCGTTCGCAACCAGACCGTCAATACCCAATTCCAGAATGAAGTCCAGCGAGGACTTCAACCCCTGGAGGACCGATATAGCAGGGGTGTACGCTGTCTGCCCGTCCTTCTGTCCCTTGCGCTCACGAAGAAGATCAAAATAGTAGCGGGGCCGCGAACACCGCTCGATCCGCTTCCAGGCCTTCTCGCTCACCGAGACCATAGCGACGCCGGGGGGAACCATGAAGGCTTTCTGCGAACCTCCGATCACAACGTCCAGGCCCCACAAATCCGTTTCGATCGGCATCGTC
>DASQID010000382.1:0-43166 GCA_035631775.1 Acidobacteriota bacterium | reverse complement strand
CTGTTACGATCCGGCGGACGGAGCCTACTACCTGCTGGGAATGATCGATGTAAACCGCCGCCCCTACTATTCCTGGCAGGCCTACGTGATCGACAGCGCTGCGCTCGGAAACGACGGCACGGTTTATCTCGGACAAAGCGAACGCAAGTCGAAGCTGTACCTCTATTACCCTGAACCTTGAGAATAGGCGCTCACCTGTTTCGCAGGAATTGGCGCTGCGTCAGCTCTATGGATTCGGCGACCATGCTGCCTTTGGTCACCTCTCAAGCTGCTTCAGCCACTCTTGCGCAAAGGCCCTTGCCGCCTCCACCGTCTCCCTGCCGGCCCGGAAACATGTCTTCCAGTTGTCGGACCTGGCTTCGAGCTTTGGATCCACGAACCTCTTTTTCCCGCTCGGCGTAGAGGCAAGCCGTGCATTGAAGTCGATGTCTTTGCTGAGTTCGAGAAATTCCTTGAGCCGTCGAGCTACGAGCACCTTAGGGTCAGCCGGATAAGATTGCTCGTATTGCTTGGCATGAAGCTCGTATGATTTTCGTTCTTCCGCATGCTGCAGCTCAAAGCTCTGCCGGAGCATTGCGGTCATCTTGGGATCCTTAGCCGACCTATCCGCCTGTTCCTCCATCTGGCGGACGGTCTGTTCCATCTGCTTTTGCATCTCCGGGGGCATCTTGGCCACGTTCTTCTTCATCTCGTCGATGCTCTTCCGCTGCTCGGCCCGCTGTTTGGCGATCTGATCATCGATGCTGCCCTTGTCTGCGGGAGGCGCGGGTGCCTTCTGGCGGCGTTGATTCTCGTATTCCGACTTGAACGCCGGGGATTCAACGTATGACTTGATCCAATTCAGCGCGTCGGTGACGAGTTTCGGACGAGCTGCGGCCGGTGCTGCCTTGAACGCTTTGGCCGCCAGGTACCAAGGGACACGCCCCGCGGGAAGCGCGTATGCAATTTCCTTTCTCGCTTCTGCTTCCTTGATTCCGAGGCTTGCCAGCCCCCCCTGCGCCAGTACGGCACATAATTCCATGCCAACAACGACTGCAATCGCCGCCACAGCTCTCAGAATTGATTCGGTGCGCATGCACATCCTCCTAAGAAGGCGCCTATTCTAATGAAACGATGGAGCGGGAGCAATTCAATGACCCATGCCACTGGAGCCCAGGAACAGAAATAGGTGGGGGAACGCCTGCACAAATCAGCAACCAGTGAGGCGTGACCGCCATTCAGCTGATGCGCCGGCAATGGTAATTGTGGCACGATAGGCGATAGATCAGGGACGTTGTGCAGGACAATAACGGATTCGATTGCGGGAGGATTCAAGATGGAGAGACGGGCCTTCTTAAGGACCGCTGCACTGGCTGGAGTGGCCGCGGAAGTGGCCGCTAGGAGATCCATCGGTCATGTTCCGGCGCATAACTGGGACAAATACGATTTCGGCTCCGGCCCGACTGTCAGGGATCGTCTGAACCAGGGGCCTTTCCCCCAATACTCGCCCGAAGATCTATATCCGGGCGATGTGGTGATGGCTACCACTCCTTCGGGGGAGGTCGTTCCCAATTTCGGGAGGGGGCTCATCACATATATCGCTGCCGACATGGGGACCGCGGAAATCGTCTCTGACAATAAGACCCAGGCTATCGAAAACCTGGTTCGGCTGCCGCTCGGACAGAAGGTCTACATCCGCCCGACCTGGCGCGAGATTCAGCAACGCCGTGGAAGACTGGATTTCCCGGATTACTGGAAGCTGACATTCGACCTTGCTCGGCAGCACAACAAGCGGGTCGGTTTCCGAATTCAGATGAGGGCGCCGGATTATAAAGAAGAAGCGCTGCCGGATTTCTTGCTCGAAAAAGTGCCGATGGTGAAGCTGATCGGTCAGTGGAGAACGAATCCAAACTCAACACGGGGACAGAAGACCTTCGAAGAGCCTCGCTACGATCACCCTTACTTCCAGGAGGCATTCAAGGAGCTTAATCAGCTGCTGGCGGCGGAACTGAACGGCAATCCCCTCGTGGAATATATGGACACCTTCATGTATGGCTTTTGGGGCGAGGGACACACCTGGCCGTTCACCAACAATCCCTTCCCAGACTACCTGACCGCCGAGCGGACTTGGATAAACATGATGGAGATCCAGCTCGAATGCTGGACCAAGACACCTTTGGTTACGAATACCCAGCCGGATTTCAGCCGCGTGGGGAACTCAGAAATGGTGGACCGCACGGTCCGTACCCACAACTGGCTTCGTACCGATACAATTTTCATCGAGAACATGCAGATCGAATCGATCAGCAACCGTCCTCCGTGGATCGCCGGCGTTCTCGAGGTTGGCATGTCCGACGGTTCACCCGCTTCTCTGCGCATCAGTGATGGGGTCACCGCCACGGACAACATGATTGCGCACGTGATGGATGTGGGTGCCAATTACTGGTCTCTTTGGAATTTCCACAAGATCAGCGCAGAGGGCATCATGAATTATTACCGGCAATACCCGGGGATGATCGATCTGATCAGCCGCAAGATAGGCTATAGCGTGAGGCCCTCCTTTATCTGGTCGTATGAGGTGGTGGATCATGCCGGCCTGATCATCGGATTCGCCAATGACGGCATTGCCGGGGTTCCCGGCGTCCTGCGGGTGACGGTGGCCAGCGAGGACGACAGGGTGAGGGTGGGCGGCTGTCTTGACCCGGGATATCCGGTCCCTGGCAAGATCAGGCAGGCTCACTTTGCGCTGCCCAAAGGGACAAAGTGGGAGGGGATGAAACTCAGCGCGGAAATCGAAGTGAAAAGCTTACGCTATCCGGTGCGGTGGGCCTGCCGCCAGAAGACGAACCCGGATGGCACCCTGACCCTGCGCCGGAACCTGGGACGGGGGAATTGATCAGTCATTGGGCGGCAGCTTTTTGTGTTCCTTGGCGGCATTCGGGTCTTGGCGATGAGTTTCTAGGGGCTCTCCGGTACGAAGCAGAGAATTCCAAGAACCTCCTAGGATAAATGTTGATCGCTATCAAACAACTCGGGAGGTCACCATGAAGATTCCGAAATTTTGGGCGAATGAGACTCAGTCAGTGCAAGGTCAGGGTGGTAAGGCGTACCGGCTTTCCTGCTGGCAATGGTCAGACAATAGCGCCGAGGAAGCGAAGCGGCTTGCCCGCGAACGGGCGCAGGAGTTGGTGCGGAAGGTCCAGAATGGCTGGGCCCTTGATCGGTACTCCTACGGTGAGCGTCCGGTCAGGGAGGAGATCAAAGAAGTGATCAGTGCCGGCGACCGAAAAGAGGTCGGTGTCATCACACGCAATCGGTATGGGGCTTTGGTGTTGAACTCCGCTTATGCAATGTTCATCGACATAGATTTCGATGAGGGCGCACGAACGGAGAATCCGCAAAACGCGCCGCAGATGCCCGAGTTGGCCGGCCTTGCCGACGGTCTGATCTCCGGGATCAAGAGTTTGTTTGGTACAAAGCAACAAATGCCCGGCGTGGGCACCTCACCTGCGGCCGCGCCTCAGCCCTCTCCGGCAGACCGTCAACTGCGCAGGATCGAGGAGACCGCAGCTCGGTACCCGGACCTGGATCTCAGGGTCTACCGCACTTTCGCGGGGCTCCGGTGCCTGATTACCAATCAGATCTTTGATCCTGCCAGCGCGGATACGGCAGAACTGATGAGAAGCCTGGGTTCAGACCCTCTCTACATGAGGCTGTGCAGACAACAGGAATGCTTCCGTGCGCGGTTGACGGCCAAACCGTGGCGATGCGGGGCCGATCGGCCTCCGTTTCAGTACCCGTGGCCGGCTGGGCGCCAGGAAGCAATCTATAGACAATGGGAACAGCGTTACAGCGCGATCTCGCAACGGTTCACTGCGTGCAGCTTCGTGAAGCTGATCGGGAGAGGCAAGATTCACCCCGACCTGGAGCCGGTGCTGGCGTTCCACGACAGGGTGGCGTGCTCTCATCCTGGTGTGCAGCTGGCGTAGCCCAACGCTGGAGAGAGGTGCCACTCCAAGGAGATTGGCGCAATGATTCGTTCCGTAGTGGTGTTGAGCTGGGCAGCAGTGTTGGCAATCTTCCCCGTCGGACTTAGAATCGACACAACCGTCCCCGAGTCGTGCGACAACGCGGAACAAGGGCCGCGGTGGGAAACAGTGTAGGACAGGCCAAACATCTTGGACGCAATCCGGCGCCTTGGCGGTGGCTTTTAAAAAGGCCACCGCTAAGAAGCAAAGGCGCCAGGGTTCGTATTACGATTTTTCCGGGGCTGCAAAGGCTCCGGCTACGTCAAGGCTCAGGGCAGTATGTGGGTTCATGAAATCCCCTGGCTCTCTCGCGGCGGGTCAACGGACCATCTGTAACTTGCGGCAGAAAAACTCCGAGCCTTACCAGAGCCGGCCGGAACTCGTAACGCAGATCGATGACGGAGAACGGCTGTTCTTCCAGGTCCATCCGGATCCACTGAACCGCGTGACGTATGCGGTCGCCGATGCCGGTGGCGGCATACTCTGCTTCAGAGGTTGGCGCTGCAGTTGCCTCTCCGAGTTTGGACTGCCGATCCGAGGTGCCGGCATCACCAGCCCGGTCCAGTTCCCTTCGGGGAGATTGGGAATTGCCGGGTTGCGGAACCAGTGGTCGTTGGGGATCGGGCCGCTGCACTCTTGGGATCTTCTCCCGGAAAAATGCAGCGCTGATAACTCCGAGGTTTTCGGTCTCCCCCAGCCAGGCGCCGTACGACCGATCCTCCGTAGTAAAGAAGAAGCGGCGCGCGTGCTGAGCGCCAGTCTGCCAGCCGCTTATGACAACCGAATCGTAAGGTTCCAGAACCCATTTGTGGCCGAGGCGAGCCTCGGTGTGGCGGGCATCGATTGTGTTAAGGCCGTCCACCGACAAGGCCACCGCGACTCGCGTTCCGGATGGATTGGTGATGCGAATCGCGTATTCCTGTCCTTTGAGAGCCTCGATATAGGTCGTTCCCCGGTAGTGATACTTCGGAACGGGGCCACCGTTTACTAGAACCTCCAGTCCGGAAGACTTACGCTGTGAAGGGATAGCGTCCACGGACCCGAGCAGCAACAGGCTGAAAATCAATGCGACTCTCATTGTTGACCTCCGGTGTCTGATTCACCTGTTGAAGAGACGCAGCTCGAGAGCGACCTTGCGGCATTTTTGGCAGATTCCCGTGACATGCTGAGCCACTCCCGAATTTCGCTTTACCAACGGGGAACCGGCCGCGGAGAACTTTGCCGGGGCCTGCGGGCCGCAGCCTGAAAGGGCGCGGCGGCGGGCGGGCATCTGCTTCGTTGCCGCTCCTCGACGATATACACCGATATCGCCTGCGGCGCGGCGCCTCGCATCTGCCCGTCCCAGGAGCGCCGCAGGCGCGGCGGTGCTCGCGCCAAAATGTGAATTTATTCTTGCTCCAGCCCTAAGTATGGATTTGCGTCGGTCCGACACCGGTTTCCCGGCTGAGCCGGTCTGAGTTGAGGCCATCCCAGAAAACCAACACTCCATCCAACATCCCGACGCCACCTTCGATGAACTTGTCTTCGTCGACCTCTTCGCTGGCAAAGAACTCTTCTTCCAGCTCGTCCCATGTATGTTGAGCGTGTTGGTCCTCAACCATGTCGTGCCAGGTGAAGAAACCAAGAGGCAACCCGGGCAGCTCCCGTTTCCTAAAAATCTGAAGGCCGCGGATCAGCTCTTTCCAGAAGCCGGCCGCTGCCCAGTTTTCTACCGCGAAGCTCGCCCCGAGGGCGACGCTGGTGTCCTCGGAGCCATAGATCCTGGCAAGTTCGTCCGTGAAGAACAAGGTGCTTTTCGTTCCGTGCCTCCTCTTGCCCAGGTCCTTGAATTTTAGTCCCAAATGGTCACCCATTTGCAGAAGCCATTCAAAGTGAGCTGCGGAGAAACGGAATACCGACCCATCCACTGTCCCCTCGAACTCGAAAATCTTCTCCACGTCCGCAGTTGCCTTCCCGTCATCTGTCGCGTGTCCGCGGGTTTTGTGGAACGAGACTCCGAGCTCGTTCATCAGGATCTCCTTCGACGCATGCATCGCCTCCAAAGTTGGAGCATTTATCGTCTTCAGCAGCTGTGCAACGATAAAGAAGTTCGAGAATACGGAGAACTGGGTCACGAAATGCCGCAAGTCGGCCAGATCGAAACTGCCTTGCTCAAACCACTTTGTGAACCGATTGTTGACGATGACTTCGTGTGGCAGGATTTCCCGCTCGATCCGCTCAACCAGGCGGCAATACCTGTCCACGTCTGCCGCGGGGTAAGAGCTTGACTGGAGACGAGCGCGAGTCTCCTCCCCTATTTGCCCAGTGAACGTCTTAGTCATAGATCCACCTCCCAAGCTGAATAATTCCATTCATGAAGAAGACCATGAAGTACCCAGGATCATCATTATCCAATCACCATTCCACGACACTCACCCAGGCCGATCCTGACAAAACCCTCTCGCTCCGCAAAGGCGCGGAAGATGACCTCGTCACCGTTCTCCAAGAACCGCCTAGTCTCGCCACCGGGCAACTCGAGAGGGCGGGCGCCGCGTCTGGTCAATTCCAGGAGACACCCGCGGGCGTCCTCGGACGCGCCGGATATGGTTCCGCTCGCCAGAAGATCACCCGGCCGGAGGTTACAGCCGTTGCTCGCATGATGGGTCAGGAGTTGACTCGGCGTCCAATACAAGTCCCGGAGATTACCCCGGCTGAGGAGCATAGGTCTGCAACGCTGCGACCGCATCTGTTGAGAGATAAGCAGCGCCTCCACTCTGAGATCGATGCCGCCGCGTACCGGGCCCTGCTCATCCTTCAAGTAGGGCAACGGGGTGGGGTCACCCGGAGACCTCGCAAACGCCGGCACACGGTAGGGCGCAAGAGCCTCAACAGAAACGATCCACGGTGAGATCGTCGTTGCAAAACTCTTACCCAGGAACGGGCCGAGCGGCTGGTACTCCCACTTTTGGATATCGCGGGCCGACCAGTCGTTTACCAGACACAGGCCGAAGAGGTGTGCCTCTGCATCCGAAATCGCAATTGGGACGCCCAAGGAATTGCCTGGTCCGATGAAAAAGCCCACTTCCAGTTCATAATCCAGCATGCGGGTGGGGCTGAATTCAGGAACGGAATCCGCACCCTCGATCTGCCCGCACGGCCTGCGCACCGGGGTGCCGCTGATTACGATCGATGAGGCGCGGCCGTGGTATCCGATTGGGACATGCTTGTAGTTTGGCAACAAGGGATTATCCGGTCGGAACAAGCTGCCGACGTTCTGCGCGTGATAAATCGACGCGTAAAAATCGGTGTAGTCGCCGATGACGGCGGGCATCATCATCTCCGCCTCGCTCATGGGCACGAGCGAGGCATGGATTCGGCCTCTGTGGCTCCGCTCATCCCCGGCCCGGAGAAGACCGCTGACCCGTCTGCGCAGGGAAGACCAGGATTCCGGCCCAAGGGACATCAGCGCTTTGAGCGAATCGGCCGCACATGCGCTAATCAGTTGGCTGGAGAGGCCATCCAGCAGCCCCCCGTTCCCGCAGAGGGCCAAATCCAGAATGAGATCCCCAATGGCTACTCCGACATGAGGCGGGCTTTCGGTTCCCCGGGGCTTGAAAACACCGAGTGGGAGATTCTGGATCGGAAAATCCGACTCCGGATCGTTCGCTGCCTCAATCAGGCTCTTGAGATCGGGATCATGGGTTTCGTTGATGAGGCTGTTCATAACAGATTGAGAGACCTGAGATCGCCGATGGGCTCATGAAAGGAACAGGAGCCGAAAGATTGAGCCGATTCCCGCCTCGCACCAAGCAAATGATCATTGGTCAGCCTGTGCGTGCGCCACGAAACCCCATCCGCACCGAATCTGAAGGAATCGGCAGCCTGGTCTTTCAGCACCGCCTCGACGATGTCGATGCCCGAACCCGTACGGGCAAAACAGGCGGCCAGCAAGACGTTCAGGAAGCCATGCATCGTTGCTGAAGGACTCGCGGGATTGTCGTTCAGGTGATGGACGGCGCGGAACGGATGATGCAGCCCGGCTGTGGCCTTGAAAGGGACACGGGCTTGGGTGCAACTGAGGATAAACCTGGCCAATTCCATGGGTGCGGGGAACTGATCCGGGGTCGGCCCGCCGGTACGCACCTTGGCCCGGACACCGGCCTCGGCGATGGACAGAATGAGCGCAGGAGTACCATCAGAGAGTGGGACCTCGAGATACGTTGCGAAGCTCCCCGCGGTGACATCCGTGATGCTACGGATTTCCTCAGCGCTCCTCACCTTCAGTTCGACAGCGTCGATGACGGCTGCGCCGTCGCCTGCATTCGCCGAGTGTCGCTTGTTGAAGGCCGGAATGAGCCCCAGATCCGCCTGGTTCTCGAAGCCGGCGACCGCACTCAACCGCCAGGGTACCGCTCTCGTGCCTCGGGGCAAGACTTCTCTTGCTGCGAGTTCCAATTCATCCAGGCGCGACACCGGTAGAACAAACCGGCCTAGTGCCCACGACTGTGAACTGCGTTGAGAGGCTGCGTAGTTGCCGACGGCGTCGGTCATACTCAGGCCGGCAGGTGGGAACAGCCCTGCATAGTCTATCGACGAGTCCAAGAGGATGCGCATCGAGTTCAATTGGCCCCCTCCCCCCAGGAAAGGCAGTACTCCTTGTCCTCAACGTCCAGGGCCGCCCTTCCGACCTGGAGCGACCGATAGGTATCGATCATAACCGCGAGTTCGCCTGTCGATTTCTTGCCGATGGATTCCTCCGCCCGGCCGGGGTGCGGCCCGTGCGGCAGCCCGTCGGGGTGTAGGGTAATCGAACCCAATTCAATCCCCTTCCGACTCATGAACTCCGAGTTTGCGTAGTAAATCACTTCGTCCGCCATGACATTCGAATGGGCGTACGGCGCGGGGATGGCGCCGGGGTCAAAGTCGAAGGGGCGGGGACAAAACGAGCAGACCACAAATCCATCACCCTCGAAGGTTTGATGCACGGGCGGCGGCAAATGGAAACGCCCCACCCTGGGCTCGAAGTCCTCAATATTCAGAGCCCACGGGTAGTAATATCCGTCCCATCCGACGACATCGAAGGGGTGGTGATCCAGCATCATTTCGGTCAGACAGTTGTTTTTCTTGACAAGGATGCGGAACTCCCCCTTTTGGTCGCGGGCGGTCACATTCTCCGGAGCGCGAATGTCTCGTTCGCAGTAAGGACTGATCTCGAGCAACTGTCCGTGTTCGTTCCGGTAACGCGCCGGCGTGCGAAGATAGCCCGCGCTTTCGATCACGAGAAACCGTAGGGGGTGGGAAGTGAATTTGAAGCGGTGCAGGATGCCTCTGGGGACGAGGAGATAATCACCTCGACGGAAGGGCAGGTCGCCCATTTGCGTTTCGAGGACGCCGGTCCCGTTGCTCACAAATATCAATTCGTCACCTTGACCGCTGCGATAAAAGTGTTCATCCTCCCGCTGCGGCTGCACGAAGAACAAAGTCACATCTTGGTTGCTCATGATCGGAATCCGATCCAGGGTTGGGCTTGGAACCTGCGGGAGTTGGTGCGTCCTGAAGTGGCGGTGTCTGGCGGTCGGATCCGGCTCCGGATCCCATTTCAATTCGCGAAAATGCCTGACGCTGATTACGGAAGTCGGACGGTTCAGGTGGTAAAGCAATGAGGATGGGCCGGTGAACCCCTTGTTCCCAATGAGTTCTTCCGCGTAGAGGGCACCATCGGGCTGACGGAATACCATGTGGCGCTTTCGTGGCACCTGGCCTGCGTGATGATAGATCGGCATCTGCCGCACCTCAGTTCTTTACAGGTTACCCCGCCGCCCCTGCTCGCGTTCGATAGCCTCAAACAATGCCTTGAAATTCCCCTTACCGAAGCCTCGGCTGCCCTTCCGCTGGATGATCTCGAAGAACAGAGTAGGGCGGTCTTCGGCGGGCTTGGTAAAGATCTGCAGCAGGTAACCCTCGTCGTCCCGGTCCACCAGGATCCCGAGATTACGTATCCTTTGGACATCCTCGTCAATGTCGCCCACGCGCTTGCGGAGAGCTTCGTAGTAACTGGGCGGCACTTCGAGGAACTCGATTCCGTTGGCCCCTAAGGTTTCGACGGTATCGATGATGTTCGCAGTCATCAGCGCGATATGCTGCACTCCGGCTCCCTGGTAAAACTCGAGGTATTCCTCGATCTGGCTCTTGCGGAGGCCTGGGGCGGGCTCGTTGATGGGCATCTTGATTGCTGTCGAGTCATTGGACATCACGATGCTCATCAGGGCGCTGTACTCGGTCGAGATGTCCTTGTCGTCGAAGCTCATGTATCGACGAAAGCCGCAGACCCGGCTGTACCACTCGGCCCAGCAGTTCATTTTTCCCAGTTCCACATTCCCAACCAGGTGATCGATCCGCAGCAGGCCGGCACCCTTGCCGGACTGTTGCGCGGCATCAAAGCCGGGCAGGAAGGGACCGTCGTAGCCGTTGGTCGAGATAAACGAGTGGATGGTATCGCCGTAGGTGCAAATGGCCGCGTGCCGGACCTTGCCCCATCGATCCTCCAGGGTTCGCGGCTCCACGGCTGGTTGTGCTCCGCGGGCCACGGCTCGCGCGAAGGCCAGATCGGCGTCTGAGACCTCGAATGCAATGTCGCGCACGCCGTCGCCATGCCTTCTGATGTGCTCGCTCATCATGTCGTCGGGGCGAAGAGGGGTGGTAAGGACAAACGTGGCTTCTCCCTGTTGAAGCACATACGAAGTGCGCGTGCGTTCGCCGGTTTCCAGACCCGCATAAGCGCGCTGAGAGAAGCCCAACGCATTACGATAGTAGTAGCATGCCTGTTTCGCATTGCCGACACAGAACTCGATGTGATGAATTCCACGGAGTCCGAGAGGGTTTTCTTCCATCGTCAGTCACTCCTTCCCAGGTGCGCGATCCGGCGCAAGTAGACGTATCGCCTCGACAGACTCGGGATTCTCGAGTGCCGCAATGTTTCCTACGTCCTGGTTCAGGTAGGCGCCGCGAATAACGCGCCGCATGATCTTTGAGTTTCGCGTTCGAGGCAACGCAGGAACGAACAGGACCTTGTCGGGACGCATTGGCTTGCCGAGCGCATCTGCTACCCGTCGGCGCAGTTCGTCGCTGAAGGCCGGACCGGTTGCCGTCCCCGGGGCAGGCACGCAAAAAGCCACTGGCGAGTTACCCTTGATTTCGTCGGGTATGCCCACGACGGCGGCTTCCGCCACGCCGTGATGGGACAGCAATATGGCCTCGATCTCGGCAGGCCCGACGCGCCTGCCTGCCACTTTGATGGTGTCATCGCTTCGCCCGAGGATGTGCCAATACCCGTCGCCATCGACGCGTGCCCAGTCTCCGTGGTGCCATACATCCGGCCAGCGCGACCAATAGGTATTAAGATAGCGCTGCGGATCTCCCCAAAACCCCCGGGCCATCCCGATCCACGGCCGACGGATAATGAGTTCACCCACCTGACCCCGGATGGAACGTCCCGACTCATCAACGACATCTGCAGCGATGCCGGGGCAAGGTCCTGAAAACGAGCAGGGCTTTATAGGCAAGAGCGGATTTCCCATCAGGATCCCACCTGAAATCTCAGTGCCGCCCGAATAGTTGATGATCGGGAGATTTGCGCCGAGCTTTTCAAACAACCACGACCATGTTTCGGGATCCCACGGCTCGCCGGTCGAGGCAAGAATTCTCAGTTCGGACAGATCATGACCGGTCCTCGGCTCGACGCCGTGGGCGGCCATGATGCGTGCCAAAGTCGGCGAGACGCCAAGAATGCCGATCCGATGAGCGGCGCAGAAGGCCCAGAGCCGGTCCGGCGCAGGATAGTCGGGTGCACCATCGTAGATCGCGATGGTGGCACCGAGGAGAGTTGCTCCATAGATGAGCCAAGGCCCCATCATCCATCCGAGATCGGTGATCCATGTGACACGATCACCGGGCCTCACGTCAGTGCCGAACGCCATATCCTGAGCTGCCTTTACAGGAAAGCCACAATGCGAATGAACGATCCCTTTCGGCTGCCCGGTCGTTCCTGAGCTGTAGAGGATAATCAGCGGATCTTCCGCGCCGGTTGACTCGGCGGCCCTCGCCTCCGCACCGGCGGCGGCTCCCAGCTCGAGCAGGTCGTACCATCCGATGTCACGGCGGCGCTGCATCGGGACAGCGACTCCCAAGCGGGGCACCACGACAACGCTCCGGATGCTCGGACACCGCTCCAACGCCTCGTCTACGATTTCCTTCGCAGCGGTAACGACACCGCGCCGCGTAAAGGCATCGCAGGTGACGATCCCCTTGGCGCCCACGTCCCTGAGTCGCGATTCAATGGCGGCCGGGCCATATCCGGAAAAAAGAGGGACTGCTACAGCGCCGATTCTGGCAACAGCCAGCAATGCGGCCACGGTTTCGGGCATCATGGGCAGATGAAGTCCAACCCTGTCACCCCGCGCCAGACCGATGGCACGCAGCCCGGCGGCACACCTCTCGACCGACTCCAACAGCTCGCAATAAGTCCAGACTTTCGAGACCCCTTCTTCCCCCTCCCACACCACTGCAGGAGAAGTCCCGAGCGTGGTTCGCGCATGGCGATCCATACAGCACCGGGTGATGTTCAGGCCCCCCTGTGTGCACCAGAGGGGCCACTGAATCCCGCGTGAGAGATCCAGGACCTTCTGGTAAGGAGGGTCAAATCGTATTCCGAGGAAGTCTAAAACCTGGCCGGTAAACCAGGGCACATCCGCGATGGATCTTTCGTAGAGTGCATGGTAGGAGTCAATGCCGCAAGACTGTATGAATTTCGCAAGCTGTGAACGAGAACGCGTATCCGCATTCGGAAACCAGGCTGTGGGGGCAGGCCTGTCAACTAATTTCACACCTTCCCACACCTGATTTGCCTGATCGAATGACATGGCACAACTCTGCTGCGAGGAATGAACGCCTGTGTACCTGTCACTTTCACAAAGGTTACCCGAGCTCCCTCAAGGATAAGTTTATCAGAGCGGCACTGCCGGGCGAAATCGGAGATGCCTCAACGGGAATGGATCAATCACCTGGGGGGCGCGTGGGAATGTGCAACTGACGGGCGTTCTTCACGCGGAAGCAGCGGTTGCCGGAAAAAGCCCGAGGTCGGAGATCGAGTCGTGGCGCCTACTGGTAGCGCAGCGCGGCCATCGGCTCCACACGCATCGCACGGCGCGCGGGGATGAAGCATGCGAAGAGAGCCACGGCGCAGAGCAAGATCGCGACGGTCGAAAACGTCAGCGCGTCGGTGCTCGTCACTCCCAGCAGCAGGCTCCCCAGGTACCGCGTCAGTGCAAATGAGACTCCCAGGCCCAAGCCTACGCCAAGCAGGGTCAAGAACAAGCCATGCCCAAGCACCAGCCGCAGAATGTCCTGCTTGCCTGCGCCCAGCGCCATGCGGATCCCGATTTCAAGCGTCCGCTGCCGCGTGGTGTAGGCTGTGACACCGTAAATTCCCACCGCTGCCAGAACGAGTGCGAGCAGCCCGAAAGCGCCCACAAATGTTCCCGCTACGCGTTGGCCAAAGCTGGCTATTTGCTCGCGCAATTCGAGCGTAGTCACATCGAACACAACGAGGTCGGCATTTAGCTCATGAAACGTCTGTTCGACCGCTTTGCCGAAGGCGAGCGGATCTCCTGTGGTTCGCGCAGTGACGATCATGGCGGCGCGGTACACCTGGTACAGCGGCAGATACAGGAATGGCGTTGGCTTTTCATTCAAGCCGTTCACTTTGCTGTCGCGGGCGACACCCACCACGGAAAACCATTCGTGTGTCAGGTCGGAGTTGAGCTGCTTGCCCACTGCTTCCTGATTCGGCCAGTAGCGATTTGCAAAGGTTTCGCTGACGATCACCACCCGCTGCGACCTCGCCGTGTCCTGCAGCGTGAAGTCGCGCCCCTTCACAATTGGAAGCTCCATGGTCTTGAAGTAATTCGGTGTAATGATGGCCACCTGCGTTTCCATAGATTCGTGCGCCTGCGATTCGTAGCCTTCCGGTTTCACACTCGTCGATCCGCCGCCGAATCCCAGCGGCACGCGGCTGGAGAGGGCCACAGACTGAATTCCCGGCAGCGATTCCAGTCTCGTGACGAGCTGGCGATCGAATTCTGCCCCGCTCTCATTCGAATATCCCGCTGTAAACAGATCGTACGAAGCGATCAGCACGTTACGCGGGTTGATTCCAGGGTTGATTTCCTGCGCGCTCATGAAGCTGCGGATGAGCAATCCTGCGCAGATCAACAGCAGCAGCGACAGCGAAATCTGCGCCACCACCAACCCGCTCGCTAGACGCGCCTTCCGGAGCCCGCCTGATGCGCTCCCCGTGTCCTCCTTCAGCACCACCACGGGCGCTTCGCTCGAAGACCGCAGTGCCGGCAAAATCCCGAAAATCACCCCGGTGAGCACCGAGATCACCAGCGTGGCTAACAGCACTGTACGGTCTGCCCGGATGCTGAGCGAGATCGGAAAATCCGTAACAGGCAGGAATTTTAGAAAAGTTCCCGCCGTCCAGAAGGTGATCAACAGCGCAACCGCGCCTCCCGCCAGCGCGAGGCAGAGGCTTTCCACCAGAAGTTGCCGCACCAGGCGCCACCGGCTGGCACCGAGAGACAATCGAACGGCAATCTCGCGCCGACGCGCCACCGACCGCACCAACATCAGATTCGCCACGTTCGCGCACGCCAGCAGCAGTACCAGCCCCGCGATTGACATCAGCATCGGCAGAAGCGTCGAGAGAAACGCATTCGCGCCAAACGGATTGCGCCATAGTGGAGACACCGAAACGCTGTCGTGACCTCTGTGCTCTTCAGGATAATTTTTCACCTCCCGCTTCAGCCGCAGCGTCATTTCCTCCTGCGCCTGTTCCGGCGCGACACCCAGCTTCAAGCGCCCCAGAACACCAAGCCAGAAATAGTGGTGATCATGAATCAGGTCACCCTGCGGCATCAGCTGCTCTTCCATCATGATCGGAATCCAGATCTCTGATCGCAGCCCCGTCTGACTGCCTTGAAACACCGGCGGGGTCACGCCCACAATCGTGTATCGATGCCGATTGATCTCGAGCGTCTGCCCCACAATTTCCGGATTCGCGCCGAAGCGTGTCTGCCACATCCGATGGCTGATCACGGCCACCGGTGCGCCTCCCGGCTTCTCATCTTCACCTGGCAGAAACCCGCGGCCCGGGACTGGACGCACGCCCAGAACATCGAAGTAATTCGCGGACACGACCATGCCCCAGACGCGCTCCGGTTTGCCTTTGCCCGTCAAGCTCATCGGAGTGATATTGGCCGCCGTGATTCCCACAAAACTTTGCTGGCCGTCACGCATCACCTCGAAGTCAGGATAGGTAAATGGGAAAGGAATATCTGCGCCTCTTCCCAGCGTCAGCGCCACGACCTCGCTGGGGCTGGCCAGTCCGGGGATCGGATTCAGCAATGTCGAGTTGATCCAACTGAATATCGTAGTGTTCGCGCCAATCCCCAGGGCAAGCGTCAGGATCGCGATCGTTGCATACCCCGGCGACTTCGCGATCATCCGCAGACTGTATCGAACGTCTTGCCAGAATGACGTCATCCATGCACCTCAAGAGACAGTTTCGAGTATTTCAGAGTGTATCCCTGCCCAGCCAGGGTGCGGGATGGGAACGGCCAGCACTCGTACGCCCCTGATAGAAATTATGTGACTCCCCGGCCTCCGGAAATTTCAGCGGTGAGCCGATCTAGAAGGATGTTACCCCTTCCGGCTTCGAACCGAAAGTGAGGCGCAACGGTCCTCATTCTTGGCGGCAAGGGGCAGCCCCGGCTACAATCGTCTCGCCCAGCGCAAATCAAGGCCGCCGGGAGCAAGTCGCGCAAGCTGACCGTTTGATCCGAAAACGGCGTGAAATGAGGCGAGATTGTACTACACTCGCAATTCCGCGCCTGGTCCATTCGAGGGAAGCTCTAGTATGAGGGCGACGCACCTGGCTACTCTAGATTCTGTCGCGAAACTCCTTGGCCATGCGGAAAGCGCCCCGGAGCTGGGATTGTCAAGAAAGATCAGAGCCCTGAAGGGGCGACAGATAACCCATAGATTACAAAGGTCTTTCGCCCCTGCCGTGGCGCGATATTATGCAATATCCTATCCGGGGGCTTGCGCCCCCGGCTAGTTGCTTGGGCCCCTCCGGGGCCCGACCTGACGGGCGATTCATCGAGTTTCGCGACAGAAACTACTCTAGGGAAGCTGCGGCGTGGACCGTGAAATCTTGTGCGACGGCAAAGACACGACACTGGCCGCTACGCCCGATAATCGCTGCGGAGGGTCACTCTGTTGGTCCGGGAGATCATCTCCGGGGAAAGCCGATAGATGATTACACAAGCACTCTATGCCCTTCAACACAGGATCCGGCTGCATGCGGCTGGTATGCTGTTCGCTCTCCGCCATGGCAGTCCGGCCGCTCCGGCCCGTGGATCAGCCGTGGGCGAACCGGGAAAGCTGGCGCTCGTGATCACGGGCCTGCTCGGAGATACGGTCATGTGCACGCCGGTGATCCGCGAAGCGCGCCGCATCTGGCCTGCGGCACGGATCACCGTCATCGGGATGCGCCACAACTGCGAACTGCTTTCAGGATGTCCTGAGATCGATGGACTGCACTTGGTGGTAGCAGATCCTTTCAGCCTCAGGCGCAGGGCCGAAAACAGGTCCTTCCGGGAGTGGCTGGTCCACGAAAACTTCGACGTCGCGATCGTGCTGCTGGGCGACCAGTTTGCGATGGAACTGGCGCGGGCCGGGATACCGGTCCGTGTCGGCGTGCAGGGGCACCCGTTGTCCAAATGTCTCTCGCATGCCTACGATTGTGGAACGCCCAACACCTGGGGACCAGCCGAAAAGCTGAACTCGCTGCGTGTCCTGGGCTGCGCGGTTCGTGAGGTCCCGGCGACGCTCTGGATCGATGATGCCGCTCGACGGGATGCTTCCGAGTCACTGCAGCGCCTCGGGATCGCGCCAAATGAAACCTATGCGGCAATTCATCCTTTTGGACGCGCGCCGGCCAGGCGGTGGCCGGCCAGCCGTTGGGGTAGCCTCGCACCTCTCGTAAGGGAACGCTTTCGGATGAAACTCCTGCTCACAGGCCTGACGGAAGCTCCCTTCGATATGGCTCCCGAAACCTGGTTGGTCGACGGACGCTCGGAAATCGGAATGCACGAGTTGCCCGCCGTGCTGGAGCGTGCGGCGCTCGTGATCAGCACGGACAGCGGACCGTTTCATGTTGCCGGAGCGCTTGGTACCCCCCTCGTCGGTCTCTTCCGATCCGTCTACTCCGAACATTCAGTCCGATACCCCCATGCCGAGATCCTGAAGGGTGTGGATCCCCGGTGCGTGGGACGTTGCACCTGGAAGCGATGCCGGACGCTGCCGTGTCGCCAGATGTCAGCCATCACACCGGCGGACGTCCTTCACGCGATGGAGCGGGCCCTGGCAAAAGCGAAGTAGCCTGATCAGAATGATCCCCGAGGGCGAACCAGGCAAGGGCTGCGCCCTTGATATCCCACTAAAACGCAGCGGGATACGGAAGCCTGAAGTCAGGAGCGAGGAGCCAGAATCAGACTTTCCTCAAGGGAGCCTTCGGCAATATTCATGAAGCGTGCCCTGTCGGTTTTCCCGCGGCGCGAAAATCCCTCTGCGATCCTTCAGTGGGATGCTAGTGAATCACTGTGTCGTCATTGATTGGTCGTGGCTCCTCTTCTAAATTCTTCCTCTCTCGCTCTTCCCACCGCCTATTGAACTCATCGCTAAACTCCCTTCGGACACGCTCTTCCTCTTCCCATTCACTCCGCGTACGGCAGAAGGAAAACGGGAAATCGTCATCCATATTGCAGCCGTCCAGGTGGCAGAACGTCGGCGTGTATTCTTCGGCCATCGCCTGGCACATGGGACAATCCTCGTCCATCACCATTTCTTCAGGCGAGGCGATGAGTGGCAGTCGCTTGCGCTCGCATTCGAGGATATAGGCGGGGTTCCTGCCGTCAAAGTCCGGATCAGGACACTCCAGCCAGTCAGCTTTGATTTGCGTAAGGCGCGCCACCTCATCGGCTATTGGAACGTCTTTTCCTTCGCTCAGGCGCTTCCAACATTCCGAGAGCAAGTGCCGCAGCAGGTCGTAGTACACCACCATTTCATGCCTGCCGAAGCCAGCGAACCGGTACGCAGCGGAATTCTTCGACAGGCACGGCGCAGGCTTGCCGACGAAGCTCCACTGCAGCTCGCGTGAATGCAAGTCAAGGTCAATAAAGTCGAATTTCTCTAACATCAACTCTCGCGGGGACTTCCCGCGCAAATCAGGGCGCGGGGTCATGAGCCATTTGGCATGAATCTCTGCGATCGGATTTTCTGTTTTTGCATCTCGGGCCTCAAGACACTGTTTGACGATGAATTCCACAACTGTGCCATAGAGGACAGGCCTGGCGCGGAGTGGCTGAGCGGCGGAGCGTTCAGCACGGCGCTGCTCACAGACAGCCTTGTATTGAGCAACAGAATCAACAAACAGCCAATCATCGGGTGCGTAGTACGGCAACCACACGTCGGTCGCCTGGACACCATCATGGTACCGGACCTGACCTTCAGCTGACGGCATAGAGTAGGACGATTCAGCGGCCACGATATGCGCAGCCAGATCGATGAACATAATCCCGGCGTCCCACGGCTCGTCGTTGGTGCCGGCGTCAAACGCTTCAAAGGGTTGGCCGTTGTCGACTGGTTTGATGAATCTGGCTAGAGCGTCCTGCAATTCCTCGATGGTCTCCGGTTCGGCGGATAACCCCGCCACCGCACTTTCTGCCACGCTGCCGTGGATTGCGCCACAGATTGCCCGGCCGGCGTCAAGAATATTCAATCTGATTTCAGTCATGAGGGGACCTCCTCGAAATCGCACCAAGATATCTAACGGCCTGCCTGTGCATGTGAGCGAATTTTTTTCAGCATCTGCGATTCGGCTGGCGCGGCGGTTTCTCGTAGGCCTTAGGATAGGCCGGCAGTTACTCCGCAACGTTCAGGATAGCTTCAACTAACCCTTGTATATATGTTTAGACAGGTGTGTGGGAATGCAATAAATCGGACTTATCGGACGAAGTCGCTTTGATTACGCGAATCCAGAGACACCTCTTTGTCGTTGTCCAAAGGTCACGAGCTAGCAAATATTCCGCGCCTGAGAGAGTTGTTCTCAGCGAATGGGTAGGTGAACTCCGAGAATGCCGTTTTCAGGGGGGATTACTGCTTTTATCATCGTCGAATGCACCTGTAAGATACAGTATCGAATCTAAAATAGGATTAATTCTCGACACATGCCAAGAAGAACAAGCAGCTGTCGGGGGAGGTAGTTTTGTCCGCGAAACGATGGCAGCCTTGGCGAGACCACATTCGACCTCGGGTCTAGATGCAGTTTACGCCGAGATTGCGAAGCGCCATGACGAGGCGGTAAAGCGCCTGCAGACTTGGATCCGCCAACCGTCCATTGCCGCAGAGAATCGAGGCCAGGAAGGCTGCGAGTCACCAAACCCCAAAGTTCAGGGGCTCGATGGCGCGGTGCACTCCCATGTAGATTTCATCTATGCGATAGCCGAGGCGCCTTAAAAATAGGGAGGTGTTGCCTATTTCCGTGAAATCAATCTTGTTTGTTTGCACGGGCAATATCTTCCGCAGCGTGACGGCGGAATATTGCCTGAAGGCGCAGTTGAGGCCGAAGACGAGGCTTATCATCGGGTCAGCAGGCACAGAGGCGAAGCCGCAGCGGCTTAATCCCATCCTGATTGAATTCCTTCGGAAGAAAGGCGCCGACCCATCCGCGCACGTTCAGCGCAAGCTTTCGCGCGAGATGCTGGAGGAGGCCGACGTCGCGATCGCAATGGGCATCGACCATCAGCAGTTTATCTTCGAGCAGTTTGGCCGCGACGTGCCGTTGTTCAATCAGGTCTGCTACCAGCGCGAAGAGCCGCTGCTGGATGTGCACGAGGCGATGCCCGATTGGGTGTCGAGGATGGGTGCCGCCCGAGCCTACGTCCAATCCGTCGTGGATCACATTTGGAAGGCTACGCCCCCCCTGCTGGAACGCCTCCCGTATCTATGAGCTTTGCTCTCGACCAGCCCAGCCGCAATGTGTTCCGCCGCCATTATGCCGATCACGCGCATAGTCGGAAACCCCGATCACTTGGAGATGCTTTGGGAGGTTGCCTCAAATCCACTAACCTCCCGGCGTCATCATACTTTGGGAACGCGCAAGGAGTCTGGTGGGGTATCCGTTACGCACTTTGTTTGCGATTGGACAGCGTCCTTCCTGTAATCCTCAAGTCGGTGTTAGCATGGGCCCCTGGGGCCACACCGACACAGCGGTCCGCGGCATGGGAGAGAAAGACTTCGGCAAAGACGCCGCCCCGGACCTCCAGCGCGAGTATGTCCGGTGGTTCGACTTCTGGGTGAAGGGGGTCAAGAACGGGGTCGACGCGGAGCCGCTCGTCCGTCTCTTCGCCATGGGTAGCAACAAGTGGCTGACTGGCAACGTTTACCCGCTCGAAAGGACCGAGTTCCGAAAGCTTCTGCTCACGAGCGGGGGGAAAGCCAACAGCGGAAAGGGAGACGGGCGACTGGTTTGGTCCCTGCCTGCCGGCGCCGCTCCCTCCGACGCATTCACTTACGACCCGGCCGATCCGACTCCCGACCCGGGTTTCTACCCGACGCTAAGCGCCGAGGAGCGCAAAAAGAAGGTGATCTCGGCCGAGGAGGAGAAGAAGCGCGTGAAGGCATTCCATCGGAAAACGGCGGACAAAAGGAACGATATTCTCGTGTATTTGTCGGAACCCTTCGACACCCCGTTGACAGTCTGCGGGCCGGTTTCCGCTGTCATCTATGCCTCGTCGTCCGCCAGGGATGCGGATTGGTTTGTGACGTTAGGCGAGGAAAAGGCTGACGGCGAGATCTTCACGCTGGCCGTGGGGAAAGTTCGGGCCCGCTACCGCAACTCCCCGTTCAAGCCTGAGATGCTCAAGCCGGGCCGCGTGGTCGCCTACACCATCGACCTCTGGCATACGGGGATTACCATTCCGAAGGGGGGCCGCCTGCGGATAGAACTCGCTTCCGCCCTCTTTCCCACCTTTTCCCGCAACCTGAACACCGGCGGGAACAATGAAACGGAAACCCGGTTCGTGAAAGCCGAGCAGAAGCTCATGCACTCGGAGAAGTACCCGAGCCACATACTGCTGCCGGTGATTCCCGAGCCGTGAACTCCGAGACGCCAGTATGCCGTGGATCCCCGGTGCGTGGGACGTTGCACCTGGAAGCGATGCCGGACGCTGCCGTGTCGCCAGATGGCGGCCATTTCAGTGCAGGACCTCCTTCAAGCCATGGCGCCAGCCCTGGCAAACACGAAGTAGTCGGAGTGCTCCGCGTTCTCCAATCCGCCAAGCCGATGCTAGGAATGCCGGGCGACGTGCCCCGCGGAGCTAGGGCTATTATTTGCCCGCCAAAATGCTCTTCTTCAGCGCTAGTGCCGCAGCGTTGCCCGGCGTCAATGCAAGCGCTTGGTTTGCCGCCTGCAGTGCTTTCTCTTTATAGCCTTGCTTTAGATAGAACTGCCCTAGTATGAAATGAACTTCGGGGATGTCAGGGTCAGCCTTCCTTGCATTTTCGTAATTCTCAATTGCCTTGTCCAATCTCCCCTGTGCCAGATACTGGTCCCCCAATTGCTGGAAGAGCCTGGCCGAATCGGCATTGACGCTCCTTATCCTCTCAAAGCAGGAGATGGAGTACGCGAGATAAGCATGACCCAGGTGGTAATGGTACTCCGCGCTTTGGGGCTTGAGCTCCAGCAGCTTTCTGTATTGATCGATTGCTGCCGGATAATCCAACATCCGGAGGTACCCTTCTGCAATCTGCTCGTGGAACAGGGGGGTTTCCGGCTGCAGCCGCGCCGCCTGTTCGAACTCCTTTACTGCTTCGCGGGACTTCCCCAATGCCAAAAGACTCCCACCGGCCAAAGAATGGAGGACCGGATCTTTCGGGTCCAGTCGCCCCGCTGCAAGGAAGGCATCCAGTGCCTGATCGTGAGCGCCTTCCAGTTGATAAACAATTCCCAGCGCACCGTAAACAGACGGTAGCTTGCCCCCCTGATCGAGCACCGCTTTGAACAACTTTTCCGCGGCTGCCAGCTCCCCGTTTTTCCTCGCTTCGATTCCCCGGGCAAATTGCTCCTCCATTTTCGGGGTCAACGCCGGCGTTTGGGCCTGTCCGAAGACGGTCTGGAGCAATAGAAGGAAGGGCAGAATCAGCGACAAGCAACTCTTCCTCAGATCGAGCAGGGTCCGCTTGGAGGACCGTCGATCGCCTGGCAGGTCATCCTGAACTTGATCGTCGGTTCCTGTCCCGACGCTACCTCTTGGCTTGGGCATCGAGTGCCTTCTTCATTCTCGCCTGGCGCGACTGCAACTGCTGGTCTGCGAGGAGCTGGGCTTGTTTAAAGGCCAGCGCGGCCTGTTCAGGCTGCCCCGTCAGCTGCAGAGCCCTGCCGAGCAGGCTATACGCGCCCTGCAGGGAAGGATCCAGGCGAACCGCGGATTTCAGTACCTCAACCGCCTTGCCCGGTTCCCCTTTTTGAATCAGCGCCGCCCCCAAAGCAAATCGGCTCGGGGCATCCCCAGGATCCGCGCCTGCAGCAAGTCCAAAGAACTTGATGCTCTTGTCGACCTCCTGCAAGCCCTTGAAACATAGCCCTGTCCCGAATAGCGAGGGAAAATGGCGGGGGAGTCGAGTCAGTATGGCTGTATAGTGCTTGAGCGCTTCCTCGAAGTGACCTTGAGTTCTCAGGGTCTCCGCCAATTCCAGCTCCACTTCGATCAAATCAGGTTGAAGCGAGAGTGCGGTTCTGTACTCTGCCTGAGCCTTCTCCAGGTCACCATCTGACTGATAGGTATCCCCCATTAATTGATGAACACGGCTCGAGCTGGGAGCTAATTGCACTAGTTGTCGGTATTCCAGCTGTGAGAGCGCAGAAGCCAGTTTGCCTGCAAAATAGAGCGCATCGACATGGTCGGGAGATTGCCGGAGAGCCTTCCGAAGAGTGTCAAAGGCCAGCGGGTATTTTCCCTGCGCCATCTGTACCCTCGCGAGCAAGACCAAGGCGTCAACAGAGCGCGAATGATCTCGTAACTGTTGCCTGGCGATCATCTCTGCCTTTGCATACTCCCCGGCATAGAGAGCCTGCACCCCTAAGTTCAGGCTTCCGGGTGAGGCCGGGTTTCGAGAAGACTGAGCAAGCAATGAGGCGCCGGGCAGGAGGAGGAAGAGCGCAGTACAGATGAACTCGCCGATTCGACCCGGAACTCGGCGCGGTCTGGAAATGACCCCTCGCACCGGTAATGGGCCACGCAGGAAGCAATTCTCGAGGGCGATACGGGAATCTTGCATAGATAGCTACTGACAAGATGAAACAGCATATCATGATATGCGCACGGGAGGCCGAACCGCAAAGTACTTATTGCTCAATCCCAAATCCCGCATAATCCCAGGCAATTGCCGCTGGGCGACTGGGCAACGCGGATGCCATCAATTTTCGAGAATCTTCTTTACAGGACTATCTTCAGACATTAGGATGACCCTATATTTTCAACAGAGCGCGATACCGTATTCTCATCGCTCGGGAGAATATGAGTACTCCAACAATCCGCTCCTCTTCGAACGTTACAACTTACTGAGATAGGTACTGCCTATCAAGGTATTGGCTCAACCAAGGATGCGGATCTCGCGTGAACAGAGGAAGATCCGAAAGAGGCTAGGTCGAATGCTGCAGACAGGGGACTCCATAAGAAGGGTGGATCTCCACAGACTGCCTGGAGAATTCTAAAAGAGAGGGCGGCGGCTTGGCTCCTGGCGTCCCGTACCCCTCGCAATCAGAAGGAGGCATTGAAAGGAGGCATTTAAGTGAACAAGTGGGTGATCAGATCATTTTTCCCAATGATTCTGTTGTTGGTTCCGGCCTTGGCTTTTGGGCAGAGCTTCAACGCAACTTTGAACGGCAGTGTGGTCGATCCCAGCGGCGCCGTTGTAGCCGGAGCGGAAGTCACACTGACCAACATCGCCCAACAGTCCGAAGCCAAAGTGATTACCGGAGAGGACGGACAGTTTTCGTTTCCAAACCTGAAAGCCGGGAATTATGAGATCAAGGTCACGGCCAAAGGTTTCAAGGAATATGTGCAGCGCGGCATTACACTGGCGATCAACCAGATCGCGCGCCAGGAAATCAAGCTGGAGATCGGTGAGCAAGCCCAAACCATCGAAGTCTCCTCGAACGTGGTAATGTTGCACTCCGAAAACGCCGTCAGGGAAGATTCCATTTCTCCCAAGACGCTGGCTGAATTGCCCCTGCTGGTTTCGGGCGGACCCCGTTCTTCGGCGACTTTTGCGATCTTGATGCCGGGCGTCAGCACCGGGGCCACCGGCGCTGCCTACGACGCCCGCGTGAATGGCGGCTTGACCTCCGGGGATGAGGCCATCATGGATGGGGTCACCATGCAGGAAGGCTTTATGAGCCAAAACGGTATGGTTTCCATCTTCCAGGATTTTCCGCTCACTCCCGACATGGTGGATGAAATGAAACTGGTTGCGGCCAACTACGAGCCTCAGTACGGCTCCACGCTGTCCTCGGCCATCGTGGCTGTCACCAAATCAGGAACGAGCGAGTTTCATGGCGGCGGTTACGAATATCATCGTAACGACAGCCTCAATGCCCGCCAATTCGGTGCCGATGTACGACCCAGGGATTTGGAGAACGACTACGGGTTCCATCTGGGCGGTCCAGTCAAGCCCCCAGGGATCAAGAAGATCCCCGGAATCTACTCCGACCGGAGCAAAGCCTATTTTTACATCAACTATGAGGCATTCCGGATCGTGGGAGGCGTCAACCGTCCTACGCTGACAGTCCCAACGGATAAGATGCGGAACGGCGATTTTTCGGAATGGGTCGATGGGAGCGGCAACCTAATTCCCATTTATGACCCCGCTACCGTTCGGAATAACCCGAACTTCGATCCCGACAAGCCTGAAGGACCCACCAACTCGCGCTACCTCAAGAACCAGTTCATGGGGTGCAATGGAAACACCCCCAACGTCATTTGTCCCACTGATCCGCGGCTGGTAAATTCCCTGGCAAAGGCCTGGCTGAAATATGTTCCGACACCGAATCAGCCTGGGATCCGCAACAATTACCTATCACCGATTGTGGTTCCTGACACCATTCTGGCTCAAACCAACTACTGGCTGGTCAAGGGAGACTACTACTTCCGCGAAAAGGACCACTTCGCGGCCACAGTCTGGTACCAGGGGGCTCCTGCGAAATTCGTGTCCGTGTTCCCGTTGCAGATCGCCAGTGAGACATTTTCCGCCCCGCAGTTCTCCTGGGTGAACCGCTTCAACTGGGATCACACCTTCAGCCCAAGCCTGCTCAACCACATCTCCTATGGCTACCTGAACCGGAATGAAGGTTACGGGTCGGTTGACAAAGACTACGTCAATGAATTTCCGAAGATCGCGGGCGTTGCCAAAAACGACATTCCGCCCACGGTTGGGATTTCCGGCTACGCCGGTTATGGAGCTACCAACGGTTTGGGTGGCCTGCCCAACACGACCGCCCGTCCGACCAACGTTGTGAATGACCTGCTCACCTGGGTGAGGGGGAAACACACCTGGAAGTTCGGAGCGGAGGTCCGCTTGATTGATGGCAGCGTCCGCTCCAATGATAACAACGCAGGTAATTTCTACTTCGGCGAAAATGCCACTGGCCTACCTGGCTTCAACAGTGGTAACGGCTATGCCAGCTTCCTGTTGGGCGCGGTTGACAGTGCCAACTACAACCTCCGAACCATAGGCTCTTACTATACACGGCAGAGAGGCTATATCTGGCACGTGGGGGACACCTGGAGGTTGACTTCCAAGCTCACGCTTAACCTGGGAATTCGCTGGGACTATTACACACCCAGCTTCGAGAAGTACGATCGCACGGCCTTCTTCGATCCCACGGGCGCCAATTCGGGTGCGGGCGGGAGACCAGGCCGGATGGTCTGGGCCGGCAACAAATGGGGCCCTGCCAGTTACGGTGCGAGGTATCCTGAGAAGCCCTGGAAAAATGGTTTCGCCCCCCGAGTTGGCTTTGCCTATTCGGTAAGTAACAAGACCGTTGTCCGGGCCGGATATGGGATATTTTATTCCCAAGCCTTCTATCCTGGATGGGGAGGCGGGATAGATCCCAACGGGTTCAACAGCACCGTCAACAAGAGTTCAGTCGCATTTGGCGGCTATCAGCCCGCGTTCTATTGGCAGGATGGCTTTCCCGCTCCGGATGCGAGCCAGATCCCCCCGTTCATTGACACTACGAAGCAGAACGGGAAGGGTTATCCCACCTACCGACCCGTGGAGGCCAATCGTTTGCCCTACGCCCAGCAGTGGAACCTGACCATTGAGCATCAGTTGGACAAGGACACGATGCTGAGCGTGGCATACGTGGTAAACAAGGGGACGCGTCTCCCCTCAAACAACGTACCCATCAATGTCCTTGATCCCAAGTACCTTTCCATGGGCGCAAAACTCAATGATGTGTTCGAGCCAGGCATGGCGTCTCTCGACGGTATTGCAGCTCCTTATGCAGCGTGGGTTGACCAGTTAAGCGCGGGCGAATGTTCTCCCACAGTGGCGCAGGCCCTGCTGCCATATCCGCAGTATTGCGGAAAGATCCTGGGGATGAATGAAAATGCGGGCAGTTCCATTTATCATTCCTTCCAGGCCAAAGTGGAGCGGCGCTTCAGCCGCGGGCTCTTTTTCCTGGTCTCCTACACGAACTCCAAGCTGATCAGTGACGCCGCGGATAACACTCAGAAGGACATTGCGACCTGGTCGGGGGCTTCGGGCATTATCAGCCCCTATGAGCGGCAGCGCAACAGATCGATATCGCCGGAGGATGTGCCCCAGGTCTTCTCACTCGCCGCTTCGTATGAGCTACCCATTGGCACAGGCAAGCGCTGGATGAGCGGCAACAAGGTCGCCAATGCCATATTTGGGGGATTCACGTTCAGCACGGTCTTCCGCGCATCGAGAGGCACTCCGTTCGTTTTCCGATCCGGCTATTGCAACATTCCGGGTCAGTTCGGTATGGGCTGCATCCCGGGCATCCTGAAGAACCCGATGTTGCAGGATCCGGGCAGTTGGGATGTGAGCAAACCGCTGTTCGACAGGTCCGCCTTCGAGCCGGTGGACTCGTTCAACTACTATCAGGGAAATGGCCCCCGGGTAGCCAACTACCGCGAGCAGGGTTACCACAACCAGGATTTTGCTATCGTGAAAAACCTTCACTTCAGGGAGAATATCAGCCTGCAACTCCGGGCTGAGATGTTCAATGTCTGGAACTGGCATATCCTGGATCAGTCGATCGCGAATGCAGGCTATTCCGTCGACATGGACATAAACAGCTCCACGTTTGGAATGTGGAACGGGGCGGTAACCAACCCGAGAAACATCCAGGTTGGCGTGCGTCTGGGCTTCTAGATTCTGTAGATATCGGCGTCTTGCGCCAGCCCTTAGGGCACGCGCAAGAATTACTTGGCATTTTGCTGCAGGCCCTCAGGCCCGTTGGCGAGGCGCGAGCGACGAGCATACCCGGGGTGGTATGTAAGGAGCGAGCAACAACGCCAGCGGGCCTGCGGGGCGCAGCCCGAAGGGGCGCGGCGGCGGGCGGGCATCTGCTTCGTTGCCGCTCCTCGACGATATACACCGATATCGCCTGCGTCGCGGCGCCTCGCATCTGCCCGCCCCAGGAGCGCCGCAGGCGCGACGGTGCTCGCGCCAAAATGTGAGTTTATTCTTGCGCCAGCCCTAAGACACGCCCTCCCCGGTGGATATTGACCTAATCGGACCCCATCCGCTATGTGCCTCTGCACGTGCTGCTGTGTACAGACGATCTGACAGTTTGCCGGTGACAGGCAAATATGAAATACTGAAACCATTGAGCCCGGTATCAGGTCGCCCTTGCGAGGGAGACCGCAGGGGAATACAAAAGGTGGTGGGTTGTTATCTCGTGTTCTTGCACAATCCGCTTCCTGCTTCCCAAGGTCAAGCCTCACGCGGAGCCCGATGATTCCACATTCGTGGCCTTTCATGAATTGCACTCGGCTCCTGTGCATTGCGGTCTGTCTGGCGATTCCTCATACTGCATTGTCAGGGGATGACAGCCCTCTTGAGGCTCGGCTCCGGCAAATTCAGGTTCTTCTCCAGCAGGGAAGCTGGGAAGAAGCTCGGCGGCAACTGGCCGATGCAATCGTCCGATTCCCCCGGGAGTCCTCTCTCCACAATTTCCTGGGAGTGGTGGAAGCACAGGCAGGAAACTATCGGGCAGCTGAAACAAGCTTCAAGAAAGCATTGGAGTTGTCCCCTCATTTTACCGGGGCTGCTGCAAATCTCGGCAGGCTCTACCAGGAAAACTCCGCCAGGGATGCCGGGGCCCCGGCCAAGGCACTTCAAGTTTATCAGCGCATTCTCGCCAACGAACCGGACAATACCGAAGCGATTTACCAGACGGCTGTGCTCTCCATGCGGCAGGGCAATTTTCAGGCGGCCCTGCACGGACTGTCGCAATTGCCCGCCGAAAAACAGGGACACCCTCAATCGCTCGCTGTTCGCTGTGCCAGCCTTGCCGGCCTTGGCAGGACCAGCCAGGCAGCAGGAGTGGCCGACACCCTCTTGGCCCATCCGGACCTCACGGCCGCTGATGTGCTGTTCATTCTGCCGGTTCTGAATAATAAGGAGCAACTGGTGGATCGACTCTTGGAGGGATTGACCAGCCGGTCGCTCCATTCGCCGGAGAGTCTCCGGGAGGTCGGGCTGTTGGACGAGAGGCGCGGAAAACTGGACATGGCGCGACAGACTCTGGAAGCTGCGGTCACTACACCTGTTTCAGTCCCACTGCTGCTGGACCTTGCACGGGTGGCTTACAAGCAAAGAGATTTCAAGGGGACCTTGGGCTACCTCGCCCACGCCCGGGAGCTGGATCCCAAGAACTCTCGAATCCATTTTTTTTTCGGCGTCGTTTGCGTGGAGCTGGATTTGTTGATCGATGCCACAAAGTCGTTGAAAGAAGCTGTTGCCCTGGCGCCGGAGAATCCATATGCCAACTATGCTCTCGGGTCCGTGCTCATGCAGAGCTCGGAGCCATCCAGCGGGCTTCCGTACCTTCAAAAGTATTGCCGGCTCAAGCCTGGGGACTCGCGGGGCCGACTGGCGCTTGGAGCGGCCTATTTTCAGTTGGGAGAACATAGTCGCGCCCGAAAGGAGCTGGAGCCCGTCGCCGCCCTTCCCGAGGCAGCCGCCGGGGCCAATTACTATTTGGGGCGGATTTCCAAGCTCGAGGGCAACCCCGAAGAGGCCTACAGGCTGATTCAGCTTTCTCTCAAATCCAATCCTGACTTTCCGGAAGCTTTGGCTGAGCTGGGCCAACTCGAAATCCGGCGAAAGAATTACGCGGCGGCCGAGGCGGCGCTGCAGCGGGCAGTAGTCCTCGAACCCGACAGCTTCGCCGGCAACATGCAGCTCTTGCGACTGTATCAGGCCATGAAGGATCCACGGGCCGAAGCCCAGCAAAAACGATTCGACGACGTGTCGAAAAAGCGGACGGAAAGGGAAGCCTCTCTCCTGCGGACTATCGAAGTGAGGCCGTATTGATGAAGCTCTTCATGGGGGGTGTCCTCAAGCCACCCGCTCTGCGGGTGGTAGCTGACGGGATCGAAGTTGGAAAGGGAGGAACCCTCCGAGCGGCGTAGTCGTGCACATGGGGTCACCAAGTGCCGCCTTGCCGTTTCAATGATTCAAGGGAGCAGAAATGCCTCAGTCTCACCCGCCGGCCCTTATCGCCATGTGCCTGGTGCTTCTGACGAGCCTCAGTTCACCACCTTCACGGGCTCAAACCACTGACGAAAAGTCCCGCCCATCCGGCCCCCCAATACAAAAAGAGGATATCCCCCAAGCTCCGGCCCTGCCTTCCTGGAGCATATCCGAAGATGCCCGGACTCTGATTGCCAACGCGCTCAAGACCGGCAACTATGAGCTCGCGGAGAACACGCTGACTAAGCTGGTCGAACAGTATCCGAAGTCCCCGCACATCCTCACATTTCTCGCCCGAATTTTCCTCATGGATAACAAGCCGCTGAATTGTTCTATAGCCATGAAGAAGGCAGAACGGGTGGAATCGCTCAAGGAACCCGATCAGTTCACTTTAGCCCTCTGCTTTGTGGGTATGCGGAAAACCGATTGGGCGTCCGAAGAATTTGTAAAACTAGCCCAGTCCAATCCGAAAAATGCGCTCTATCCTTATTGGCAGGGACGCATCGCCTACGACAATTATGCCTTTGAGTCAGCGGTTGAGAAATTCAACAAAGCCTTGGAATTGGACCCGGGGTTTACCAGAGCCTACGACAACCTCGGTCTTTGTTATGAGGGAATGAGCAACAATGAGTTGGCACTGAAGTATTACGAACGGGCCGTCGATTTGAATCGCAAACAGAGCCCGGCATCGCCGTGGCCGCCCTTGAACTATGGCACGCTTCTCTTGAGGCAAGGGGCACTGGATCAGGCAGAGCCCGTTTTGAGGGAATCGGTCGCCCTTGGTCCCAGGCTGCCGCAGACCCACCATCAACTGGGAATACTATTGGGAAAACAGAAGAGATTCACCGACGCCGCCGATGAGTTGAAGAAAGCCATCGAACTCGATCCGACTTACCCTGAGGCGCATTTCACACTGGCCCATGTGTATAGACAATTGGGTGAACCGGCGCGAGCCGAAGCAGAGCTCAGCATTTTCCAGAAGCTGAAGCAGGCGCCGAGCCAGAAATGAAACAGGCCCGATCCAAGTTTCGTATCCCGGTCTTGGATTCGTTGGAATATCCTCTGCGGAAAATTTCACGAATTGTAGTGCGAAAGCCATCCACATTGGTCTTTCTCATCCTTCTGCATGCACTCTTGCTCCTTGAGTTCACCTCTTTGTCAATCCACGGCCAATCCCCCCCAGCGCCGCGTGCGCAAGTCTCCCAACCTCAACAAGAGGGGCAGGGAGTGACATTTCTCGATGTGGCCCGCGAATCAGGATTGACCACTTCAAACGTTTGGGGGAGGCGGGACTCCCAAAAGTACATAGTCGAAGTCAAAGGAAGCGGCCTGGCCTTCTATGATTTTGACAGCGACGGGTGGCTGGATATCTACCTGACCAACGGCATCCGTTTCGGGGAGACGTATACTCCCGCAACTGCGCCCATTTCCCGGCTCTATAGAAACGACAGGAACGGAAGGTTTACCGACGTGACCGCACGCGCCGGCGTGGGACGCACGGGTTGGGGGACGGGAGTCTGTATCGGTGATTTCGATAACGACGGCCGCGATGACCTCTTCTGCACCTACTGGGGACACAACATCCTTTTCCACAACAATGGCGACGGCACATTCACCGATGTGACCCGCAAGGCGGGACTGTATGAGGAACGGGTCCGTTGGGGCACGGGAGCCACTTTTTTTGATTTCGATCGCGATGGCTTCCTGGATCTGTTCGTCTGCAATTTCATTGACCTGGACATCACAAAGGTCGCAAAGCCGGGGGAGCCGGGCGGATGCTTTTGGCACGACAAGCCAGTCGTCTGCGGTCCCAGGGGCCTGCCCCCGGGAAAGAACATTCTCTATCACAACAACGGAGACGGCACATTCACGGACGTTTCAGAGAAAGCCGGCATTCTCAAGCCTGGCCCCCGATATTCGATCACCTCGGTCTCCTATGACTTTGACAACGACGGCTGGCCGGACATTTATGTGGCCGTGGATTCCATGCCGAGTCTTCTCTTCCACAACAACCATGACGGCACCTTCAGTGATATTGCCCTTCTGGCCGGATGTGCCTACAACGAGGAGGGTCGGGAGCAGGCAGGCATGGGGCTGGGCGTGGGCGACTTCAATGGGGACGGCTGGCTGGACATTTTCAAGACCCATTTCCAGGATGACACTCCGGTGTTGTTTCAGAATAACGGCGATGGAACCTTCACAGATGTAACCTTCGCCGCGGGAATGGGCAACCTGACCAAGTATGTCGGCTGGGGGGCGGCCTTCATGGATTATGACAATGACGGCTGGCCCGACATTTTTTTCGTTACCGGCCATGTCTATCCCGGATTTGTCAAGGACAACTTGGATACCTTCAGATCGCCCAGGATAGTCATGCGCAACCAGGGAAATGGCAAGTTTGTGGATGTCTCAGGGCAGCTCGGGCCAGGCGTCAGCGAACGATTCTCCAGCCGAGGCAGCGCCTATGGGGATTACGACAATGACGGAGACACGGATGTCTTGGTACTCAATCTCAATGATCCCCCCTCGCTGCTCCGCAACGACGGTGGAAACCGAAATAATTCGATTACAATCAAGTTGATCGGCGTTCACTGCAATCGGACAGCTATCGGTGCACGCGTCCGCGTCGTCACGGGCAGTCATGCTCAGATCAATGAGGTGAGCAGTGGAGGCAGCGTAATGTCGCAGAGCGATTTGCGCCTTCATTTCGGACTGGGGGGCGCAGCCTTCGCGGATCTGATCGAAGTCCGCTGGCCGACGACACAAAAGTTCGAGACCTTCACCCACATCGAAGCCAATCAAATCCTCACGATCAAGGAAGGTTCCGGGATCATCAGGAAAGAGAAGTATGCCACCGGCAGGTCCAGGTGATCGCCGGCAAATTCGTGACCTGGTCAGCAAGCGACACGCAGGCCGCAGAAATGCTGGACGAGGGTGAGAGCCCTTGTTCTGTCCGAGAGATCAGCCGGGTGCTTTTCGCCGCGGAATTTGCAGGGGCTTGATGCCTATAGCAAGATGCGCATCTCGGGTATCTTCAATCAATCCCTGACTGCGGCTACGGAACACTTTTGTCGCTTCCTCCTGAAACGATCTCCACTGGTCCTTGCCAAGCAGCTGTTTCATGATCATTGCCTGAAAGGTAATCTCTCTCATCGAGAGGTAATCGTCTACCGTCACCCTGCTCTCATACACCCGATGGTACACCTCGATATCCTCGAGCCCCGAATCGCGCATGGCATCCTCCAAATGTCCTTTGTCCGAGAGCCAACCCTCCCATGGCAACACTTGCCGGAGGCCGCGATCGAGTTGATCCCTGCTCGCGAATGACTCCGCCGTCGCCTGCCATAGCTTCCTGAACTCGCCCTGGAGCGATCCCCATGCGGTGATGCCCAGCCGGCCTCCGGGCCGCAGTACGCGCACCATGTCCGACAATGCAGCTTGGTAGGAAGAGATGTGAGAGAGAACAAAGTTGGCAATTACGCCATCGAAAACGGTGTCGGGAAAGGGAAGGCCGGGAGCCCCTCCTATCACCAGCAACGGCAGACCCTTCTTTCGCGCGCAGAGGAGCATGCCTAGAGAAGTGTCGAGCGCAACAACAAGACCTTCTGACCCCACAGACTTGGACGCCAGGAGCGCACCTACACCGGTTCCTGCACCTGCATCGAGGGTTCGCGCTCCACGGGGCAGCTTTAGAATGGTCACCAGATCCTTGGCTGGCTGTTCGAAGACATAGGGTACCGCAAGACGGTCGTATGATTCCGCAACAGCGTCGTACCAAGCAAGCGTCCAATCGTTCACTGGCATCTTGAAACCATGATACAACGTCTTGGACAATCTCGGCGCCAACACACGCCCAGACTCCAAACAGCCCCCGAATCCGCAGCGCTCAAACACGCAGCGGCCCCGTCGTTAGAAGACGTCCGCCATCTCCGCGTCGAATTGAGTGCGCGACCGGCAACCGAACCCGTTCCCTTGCCGACAGTGATCACCTCCTTGTCGGCCCCGGGTAAGTTCGCAACATCCTAGGGACCGCCCAGTGGCAATACATGCCGTCACGACTCCAAGTACTAGAATAAGAACCGCATTTCTCATAAGTTGCCTCGATGTCGCCGGGGTTACCGAAATAGACGCCAAGCAAGAGCCGAGTGTTAACGCCCGGATGGCCGGAATGCAGTAAGAGTGAGCAAGGGAACTTACGAGAGGCGATTCCTACCTACCTAGTTTCTGTCGCGAAACTCGATGAATCGCCCATCAGGTCGGGCCCCGGAGGGGCCCAAGCAAGTAGCCGGGGTAGCCGGGGGCGCGAGCCCCCGGATAGGATATTGCATAATGTCGAGCCCCGGCAGGGGCGAAAGGCGCCTTTGTATGCCATGTGTTATCTGTCGCCCCTCCGGGGCTCTGATCTTTCTTGACAATCCCAACCCCGGGCTGCGCTTCGCTTGCCCGGGGCTATTGGCTTGCGCCCCTCCGGGGCGCTTTCCGCATGGCCAAGGAGTTTCGCGACAGAAACTACCTAGCCATTTGGGCGATATGCGGATCTCTCCCTCTAATCTAGACTTTCGTGGTCTGGGAGTGAATCCAGACTGGATCTCACGAAGCTTGGAGGAACACATGCAGCATGATTCAACGATGACAAGCACATGGCAGACGCTTTCCATCGAATCGGCGAATATCATTGAAAAGGTCGGGCGCGTTGTGGTTGCCGTATACGGGCGGCGGCGAATCCCGTCAAGCGGAGTCCAATGGCGACCTGGAATAGTGGTCACTGCGGATCACGCACTGGAGCGGGACGAGGAAATCTCAGTCACGTTGCCGGATGGCCAGGGCGTCATGGCGGCCCTTGTGGGGCGTGACCCCAGCACGGACCTGGCCATCATTAAGAGTGATAGCGTGAACCTGCCGATTCCGGAGTTCGGGGACATACGGGCTTTGAAAGTGGGGAATTGGATTCTGGCGGCGGGCCGTACGGCCGAAGGTGGTGCAAGAGCCGGCCTGGCGCTGGCTGGAGTCGTTGGGGGGGCATGGCGAACCTGGAGGGGCGGATTGCTGGATCACACCCTCCGTCTGGATCGCAACCTGCACCCCAACTTTTCAGGCGGCCCTGCGGCGGACGACCGGGGGCGTATACTAGGTATCATCACCGCAGGGTTGTCGAGGTATGCGGCTGTCGTAATACCCGCATCGACCGTCGAACGGGTCACAGAAGAGCTGGCCAAGAGAGGACACATAGGGCGCGGATATCTCGGCGTTGCCATGCAACCTGTGCGGCTTCCTCTGAAGATCCGTGAAGCGCTCAGATTGGGAAGCGACAGTGGGGTTCTGATTGTGAGCGTCGAGCCCGGCAGTCCAGCCGACAAAGCGGGGGTGATACTCGGAGACGTCTTTGTCGCCATCAATTCAAATGCCATTGAGGACGTCGACGATTTGCAGGATCATCTCGCGGGCGAGCTCATCGGCTCATCCATGAAGGTATCCTTGCTGCGCGGCGGGGCACCGGCCGAGGTCGTCATTACGATCGGAGAGCGTCCGAGATCGAGTTGACGCTTCCATGGAGCTATCCCGACTGGAGTGGCGTGATTCCCTCTCCTGGCGTGAATATTCGGCCGAGGAGCGCATGATCCGAGTGCATGTCTGCGCGAAATCGATGAACGAGCTCGAACGAATCGAGGCGCTGGTCACGTTGTCGCTGTCGTTGGAGTTGGCCGGCAGCACTCTCGGGAGAGCGGGGTTGGTCAACGATCTTGTGGATTCGAGGCCTGATGTCATTCTGGCACGATATGATGTCGAGGACTTGGAGAGCGAGATGCCGGGCCGGGATGCAAATCCTGTGGCCCGGGTTCTGCTTGCGACCGAAATGGAATTCCCCCTGGCGCTGATCGCCGCGCAATCAGACGAGGGTATTCGCGGGGTCTTGGCTCTCGATGCCAACGCCCGAGAGATTAAGATTGCCATTGAAGCTGCAGCTGAAGGACTGCTGGTTTTCCATCCGGAAGTGCTGGAACACTTGGCGGTGAGATCAGAGACTCCCTCACGGCCGACAGACGATTCGTCAGGTCGGCAGCTGTCTCCGCGCGAAGGCGAGATACTGAATATGCTCGCGAGCGGTCTCGGGAACAAGGAAATCGCGTGGCGCCTCAAAATATCCGAACACACCGTCAAGTTTCACGTCACGTCGATATTTCATAAGCTGAATGCCTCAAGTCGAGCGCAGGCTGTAGCGCTGGGGGCTCGCCGTGGCTTGATCATCCTTTAGCCCTTTCTTCCTCCCGGCTCCCTTGCCATTGGGCTCGGTCTATGAGGTGCAGCTGGAGAGTTGCACCCGATCCTCGGATCTCCGCTCGGCGCCGCGCCCTTTCAGGCTGCGGCCTGCAGGCCCGCTGGCTTTGTTGCTCGCTCCTCACATACCACCCCGGGTATAGCTCGTCGCTCGCGCCTCGCCAGCGGGCCTGGGGGGCCAGCAGCAAAATGTGAAGTTATTCTTGCGCCAGCCCTTAAGAGTTCGCCAGGTCGCGTCCTGGCCAAACCGCCGTAAGGATAAGGGCGACCGCAATGCCCGGGGAGACCTCGACGAAGCGATGAACTGCTGGCCGCATCATGCAGTCTCCTATATTGATCGGGTGCCGTGTGGTTGGGCCTCAGCGTCCTGTGCTCTCGCTCAACCGGGCCGCTTGGGTCATGAGGTAATTCCGCTCGGGTATGCTCGCGGTCCGACCAGCAGCGATCCGGTAATTTGTGATGGCGCCGTTATGATCGCCGGCCATTTCGAGTAAATGGGCGCGAACCGCGTCGAGGCGGTGGTGACCGCCAAGTCTTGGGTCCGAATCGAGAGCTTCAAGTAGTTCGAGCCCTTTGGACGGGCCGTGCACCATGGCTGCGGCGATGGCGTGATTCATACTGACCATCGGGTTGTCCGACATGCGTCTGAGGAGTTCGTAAAGCGCCAGAATCTGGGACCAGTCGGTGTCTTCTGATCGACCCGCTTCGTCATGCACCGCAGCTATGGCGGCCTGCAACTGGTACGGGCCTACTGAGCCCTTGGCCAATACGGCTGAAAGAAGCGCGACTCCTTCAGCGATCTGTTCCCTGTCCCACAGGGCCCGGTCTTGCTTTGCGAGGGGGACCAACTCGCCCTCTGGGGTTGTTCGCGCTAGGCGGCGGGCATCAGTCAATAACATGAGTGCCAGCAGACCGGCGACCTCAGCATCATTCGGTTGCACCTTGCGGACAATGCGGGTCAGCCGAATGGCCTCATGGGATAGATCGTCTCGACGAAGACGAGGCCCCGCGCTGCTCGTATAGCCTTCATTGAAGATCAGGTACAGAACATGCAAGACCGAGCGCAGGCGCTGTGCCCGCTCCCCGGCCGTCGGCAGTTGGAAGGGAATGCCAGAGTCCCTGATGCTTTGCTTGGCACGGCTGATCCGCTGCGCCATGGTGGCCTCTGGTACGAGGAAGGCGCGGGCGATCTCCGCTGTCGTCAAACCGCCCACCGCCCGCAGCGTCAACGCAATAGCCGATGCTGAGGTCAGCGCAGGATGACAGCACATGAAGAGGAGTATGAGCGTGTCGTCCTCCCGCGGCGGAGTCTCGATGCCGGTCGATTCCAGTGTTAGAGCCGGATCCAGTGCCAACTCACTTTCGCGACGGCGGCGGGCCCACTCGCTGCGAATCTGGTCGGTTATCCGGCGGAAGGCGACTCGCGTCAACCATGCGCGAGGATTGTCCGGTAAGCCGTCGCGGGGCCACTGCATCGCCGCGGCGAGCAGCGCCTCCTGAACAGCGTCCTCCGCCGACGCGAAATCCCGGAACCTTCGTATCACACTCCCGAGCACCTGCGGTGTCAACTCCCGCAGCAGGACCTCGATCGGAGTTTCTGAGCGCTCTTCCATTCGTTTAGATTCTACCGTTTCATGAGTTCTATAGCCCCAAATCGGCATGGCTGCTCAACACTTGACGGACTTCGATGGGCATGCTTCCCGGCTTGCCCCCGGATCCCGGCGCCGCGGAAGCTCGAGCGGCAATCTTGTAGGCTTCCTCGGGGCTCTCCACGTCTATGATCCAATACCCGGCGAGAAACTCCTTTGATTCCGGGAACACCCCATCCGTAATCGGCTCTCCGTCCTTCCCCGCTCGGACGATCTTGGCTTCGTGGGGCCACGCTAAACCCTCCGTGGCGACGTACACGCCGGAGTCCTTGAGTTCCTTGCTGAAGGCACGCATAAATGCGACATTGCGCTGCAGGTCCTCCTTCGACCACTTGGCGTACGCGTCAAAATCCGCCTTTGTGCCTGTCATCATCAGAATGTATTTCACCTCTCCTGCTCCTTTCATTTTTCACTACGGTTGCTGGCCTTTCAAAGCCCAACTCGGAGCGCGCGTCGCATTCTCGACATTCCTTTACTGCTGCTTAGGCTGTGCATGAGTCGCGAACCTCCGCACTTCGATGGGCATGTTCGTCGGCACTCCGCCGGGTCCCGGTGCCGCCGAAATGCGGCCCGCTATGGCGTAAGCTCGCTCGGGAGATTCAACATCAACGATCCAGTAGCCCAAGAGAAACTCCTTCGCTTCAGGGAAGACGCCGTCCGTGATCGGCATTTCGTTTCTCTCCCCGCGCACGACCTTCGCCTCGCTCGGCTCGGCTAACCCTTGCGTGGCCACAAACTCGCCGGATTCGCTCAGCTCTTTGCCGATGTTCCTGAGGACCGCCATGTGCGCCTCGATGTCCTTTTGGGACCAGGCATGATAGGTGTCCACGCCTTTTTTCGTGCCGGCCATAAGCAAAATGTATTTCATGTGTTCTTCTCCTTTACCGTTTGAGGGTCATTCTGCCCGTTCATAAGCTCAGTCGGAACACGCCCCGCGTTCTCTACATCCCACCTGACAATTCTTCCAGAAAAATCGCCCCCACCGTCATGTCGATTTTCCGCCTCCTGGTTCGACAATCCGACGGAGGTGGGAAGATGGCGACCGACACGCTGGTAGTCGACGTGAGTTGGGACTGGGCGACCGCCTGCGACGTTCAAGAGCGCTTCATGCGGCACACGGCTCCCGCGATCGACACCCTCGACTACGGCGCTCGTTGCCGGCAGCTCCGAGCGCTCGGCGGCGACTGCTATGATTTTCTGCCGCTTCCGCACAATCGCCTGGCCTTCGCCATAGGAGACGCCTCCGGCAAAAGTCTCCCCGCGGCACTCATGATAGCGAATGTCCAGTCGTCACTCCGGACTGCGACTTTATTTGCGGGAAACGATCCCGCCACCGTGCTCGGCGCCGTGAACCTCCAGCTCCATGCATCTTCCCTCGCCGACCGATTCGCAACATTATTTTATGGAGTTTTCGACGCCGCAACATACGTGTTGCGCTATGCCAATGCAGGTCACAATCCCCCCATGGTCATTCGTCGAGACGGCTCAATCGTCCGGCTCGATGCCACCGGCCTGCCCCTCGGAGTCCTTCCGCATTCGGAGTACGAGGAAGGCGCACTTCAGCTCCTTCCGGGCGATGCAGTGATCGCGTACACGGATGGGGTGATTGAAGCGGTAAACCAGTTGGGCGAGGAATGGGGAGCAGAGGGCATCAGGAATGCAGCCGTCGAAAGCAAGGCGCAGGATGCCGACGAACTCGTAGATACGATCTTTACTGCGCTGGACGAATTCTCCCGAGGACGCCAGAACGATGATGCGACGGCGGTGGTTTTGCTGGCGCATTGACCCTAGCGCACGACCAAAGGGTTCGCTCAAGAATAAATTCACATTCTGGCCGAATCTTCGATGGTGCCGGGTAGATTTTCCGTGGTCGGCTGCCCACTATGATTCGTTGTTTTGTTTACTATCAGGAGCCTCAGTCCGACGCGATACAGGAGAATCGATGTTCCGTGGGGCAGTGAAACACAAATTTTACGCATTTTGCCGCGTCTGCAGATACCGCGAGACAGAGCTGCGATGCCTGCCCGGCCGCGCACGCGTCCGCGTCAAAGCGATCATTCCTGGCGCAGAGCAGCCATGGGATCCGCTCTGGTTGCGCGCCATGCAGGGATATAGCTCGCAAGCGTGGCCGCACCCACCAGGAGAAGCGAAGCGGCGGCAAAAACCGGCACATCGTGGGGGCGAACGCCGTAAAGCAAACCGGACAGCAGATGCGTCAGAGGGATCGCTCCTGCCAGCCCAAGCCCGAGCCCTGCCATCGCCAGCTTCAGGCCGTCGACCACAATTAGACGCAGAACATCGGAGCGGCCCGCTCCGAGCGCCATGCGGATGCCGATCTCGTGCGTGCGCCGGCCTGCGGAATAGGAAATGACACCGTAGAGTCCGATGGCAGCGAGCAGCAAAGCAATGCCGGCGAACCCGGCGAGCAAAAGCGTGACTACCCGTTGCGGTGCCAGCGACTCCGAGGCAAGCTGCGCCATGGTCATTGCATGCGACACGGCTTGATCTCTGTCAACCGCCCAGACCTCCCGTTGCGCTGCTTTGATGAGGCCCGCTGGATCGGACGCCGTGCGGATCGCAAAGCACAGCAATGGTGTCGGAACCTGGGAGAATGGGAAGTAGACCTCGGAGGTTTGATCCGAAGTGAGGCCGAGCTGGTGGACATCTCCCACCACACCGACGACCTGCAGGGACTTCTTGATGCCGTCCACGACGATCCGCCTTCCGACGGTGCCCCCGTCGGGAATCAGCCGCCGCGCAAGGCTGGCGCTGATGATCGCGACGCCGTCCGCCATTCCGTTGTCCTGGTCTACAAAGTAGCGGCCTCGGAGCAACGGAATGCCCATGGAGCGAAAGTAGTTGGGAGTGACCGAGCTCCATACAGCCGCGGCTTTCTGCTCGGAGCTTTTTCGCGATTCGAGGTCGACCCCTCGGACGCCCCACCAGCCGCTCAATGGGAGAAAGGTCACAGTGCCCGCAGAAACTACGCCCGGGAGCGACTTGATGCGATCGAGGATCTGGTCGCTGAACGCCAGCTGAAGCGGTTCCTTCCCATATCTGTAGTCCGGGAGCAGGACGCGCATCGACAAAATCCGGTCCGGATTGAATCCCAGATTCCCGCGGAGCAGGCCGGCGAAACTCTTGATGGTGAGGCCGGCTGCCGCCAGCAGTACGAGCGAGAGTGCGACTTCGCTCATTATGAGGATGCTCCGGAAGCGATGCCCTTGCCTGCTGCCTGCCAGGCTGCGGCCCGATTCCTTCAGAGATTCGAAGGCGTTGAGTACAGAAGCCTGCATCGAAGGAGCAAGGCCGAAGATCAGCCCCGTGAGCAGCGAGGCCGCCAGCGCAAAGCTGAGTACCCGGCCATCCATCGGGATGCTTTCGATTCGCGGGATGCCGAGGTTGGAGATCGTGGGTGGAAACATCGCCACCAGCGCCCCGGTGCCCACATACGCGAGAAGGAGCCCCAAGGAGCCGCCGATGAAACTTGACAAAACGCTTTCGGTGAGAAACTGACGCAGCAATCGGCCGCGACCGGCGCCGAGCGCTGCCCGAACCGCAACCTCTCTTTGCCTTGATACACCCTTCGCCAGGAAAAGATTGGCGACATTGGCACAGGCGATCAGAAGCACGAAGCCTACGGCGCAGAGCAAGACGAGGAGCGCAGGACGGATGTCGCCCGTGGTCATCTGACGAAGAGTGACGAGATTGGCGCCCACATCCTTGTTGCTTTTGGGGTAGGCAGCGGCCAGACGCGCGGTGATCGCGTCCATTTCGGTCTGTGCCTGCCGAAGCGTCACTCCCGGCCTGGTACGAGCAAGAACCCGCAGGTACCGATAAGCTCGATCCTGCGCAGCGTCAGCCGGTACGGTGAGGGGGGCCCATAGTTCGGTGCCGGGAGGGAAGTGAAAGGCGGGCGGCATGACTCCGATCACCGTGTATGGAGAGCCGTCCAGCGTGATGCTCCTTCCGACAATGCCGCGGTCGCCGCCAAATCGATCCAGCCAAAGACGATGCCCAAGCACTACGACATGGTTCTTCCCCGGCTGTTCTTCCTCGGGTGCAAACGTGCGCCCGAGCAGCGGCGAGACTCCCAGCAGGCCGAAATAACCCGGCGCAAGCTGGTATCCGATAATGGGTGCCGGCTCGCCCGCTCCAGTCAGCGTATACATGACGTCCGTCGATCCCGCCATACCCTCAAAGACATGATTCTGGGATTGCCAGTCCCGCAAGTCGGGCGGCGAGACGAGCTCGGTGTGAAAGCCCCGCGGCAAGTTGACGTTCCAGACCATCACGAGGCGATCGACTTCTCTATAGGGAAGCGGCCGCAGCAGGACCGTGTTGACCACGCTGAATATGGAGGTGTTGGCGCCGATGCCGAGCGCAAGCGTGGCAATCACCACTGCGGTAAATCCTGGACCGCGCCGCAGTTGCCGCAATGCATACCGAAGGTCTTGAGACAGTGTCTCCATCAAGGGAAGCCCCCTTTGCTCGCGATAAAGCTCTCTCGCCTGGTCGACACCTCCGAAGCTGCGCAGCGCGGCGTGGCGGGCCTCATCGGGTGACATGCCGCGATGCACATGCTCTTCCGTGAGCAGGTCGAGGTGCGCCTGCAACTCGTCGTCAAGGTCGCGGTCGAGACGCCGCCTCTGGAACATCGCAGAGCAGCGCATGAGCAGCGCACGCAACGAGGTCATAGCGATCTCCCGCTTATGGTTTCCGTCATCATGTGTTTGACAACTCCTGTTCCCGGCTTCTGCCTTGGACACGCATTAGATCCGGATATCCCCAAGGTTAACGGCGTAATGAACCGGTGCCGATGGGCGCTACCACTTCGCGCCCTCCAGCAGCCTGCCGATCATTCCCGCCATCCGCGCCCAGCTCTCAGCCTCGGCTGCAAGCTGCTTCCTGCCGGTCCTGGTCAGTGAATAATAGCGGGCGCGCCGATTGTTGTCCGAGGTGCCCCACCTGGAGCTGATCCAGCCTCTCTGCTCCAGCCGCAGGAGAGCCGGATAAAGGGTTCCTTGGTTTAGACGTATCAAATCCTCGGACACCTGCTCGAGGCGCCTGGCAATGGCGTAACCGTTCTGAGGTCCCAGAGCGTCGAGGGTCTTCAGGATGAGCAAGTCCAGCGTGCCCCTGAGTATGTCTTCCCTGCCGACAACCATGATTGCTCCTGTAGAAATTCAACATGAATGTGCCATTGCTTATGTAGAAAATCAACAGAAAAGACCGATAGGGGAAGGCCATCAGTGGCGCCGGGGTCGCTGTTCACCGTTTGCGCCCGAGAGTCAATCCGGAGATTCTCTGCCGTCCTGAATCATGCCTCCCAATGAACGGATTC
>DASQID010000381.1:0-7902 GCA_035631775.1 Acidobacteriota bacterium | reverse complement strand
TTATGGAGGAACGTACTTCCCTCCCGAAGATCGCCACGGATTGCCGGGCTTCCCTCGACTCCTTGCAGGCATCGCCCATGCCTACCGCACAAAAAAAGACGAGATCCTCAATGCCGCCGCCGCCGTAGTGGCCGAACTGAGGAAGGGAGAGGCATCCGGAGCCACTATGCAGGTGCTAAGCGCCGAGATCCTCGAATCCGCCATATCCAACGTGGCGGGCAACTATGATGATCGGAACGGCGGCTTCGGTCACGCCCCCAAGTTCCCCCCTTCGATGGCCCTGACTTTTATGTTGAGATCCTACGCGCGCACCGGGAAAGTGCACTTGCTCGAGATCGTGGACCAGACGCTAACCAGAATGGCATTCGGAGGCATCTACGACCAGATCGGCGGAGGTTTTCACCGATACTCGGTGGATGCCTACTGGCTGGTGCCTCATTTCGAGAAGATGCTCTACGACAATGCCCTGCTGAGCCGCATCTACCTGGACGCCTACCTGGTGACCGGCAACACGCTTTACCTGCGAATCACCCGCGAGACTCTGGATTACGTCACGCGCGAGATGACTTCGCCGGAAGGGGGTTTCTTTTCGAGTCAAGATGCCGACAGCGAGGGAGTCGAGGGCAAGTACTACGTATGGTCTCCGCGAGAAATCGAGGAGGTTCTTGGCGATGAAGACTCCCCTCTGTTTTGCGAATACTACGGCGTCAGTCCGGAGGGCAATTTCGAGGGCAGGAACATCCTTAACGTTCCGCGTGACGCGAGTCTGGTCGCGCGCCTGTGCCGCGTTACCGAAGAGCGCCTGCTGCAGGCCGTCGGCCGCGGACGGAGGCTACTTCTTGAAGCAAGAATGATGCGTATAAAGCCCGGCCGTGACGAGAAAGTTCTGACTTCATGGAACGGTCTGATGCTCCGAAGCTTCTCCGAGGCCGCAGCGGCGCTTGATCGCGACGACTACCGCCAAACTGCAGTCCGAAGCGGCGAGTTCGTAATCTCAAAGCTGCGCCGTGACGGCCGATTGCTGCGTACCTACAGGGACGGGACGTCAAAGTACAACGCGTATCTGGAAGACTACGCCTGCATTGTTGATGGTCTGCTCTCGCTGTACGAAGCCACCTGTGACAGCCAGTGGTATTTTCGCGCGACCGAGTTGGCCGACATAATGATCGAGCAGTTCTGGGACGCCGCTGACAGTTGCTTCTATTTCACCTCCGCCGACCATGAGAAGCTGATAGAGCGACCGAAGGAGTTCTATGACAATGCCACACCGTCGGGGAACTCCGTGGCCGCCTATGCGCTCCTCCGACTCTGGAGGTTCACCGGTGAGGAGAAGTGGTTGAAACACGCGACACCAATCATGGAGCGGATGGCGCAGCCCATGTCCCGATATCCCTCTGCGTTCAGCAATCTTCTATGCGCGCTGGATTATTACCTCTCCGGCTCGAAGGAGATAGCCGTTGTAGGTGATCCCCACGTCGACGGGACGCGTTCTCTGCTGAGGGAAATCTTCCAGCGCTACTTGCCCAATAAGGTTGTGGCCTGCGGACTGGACGACGGGATTTTCCTCCTGAAGGACCGGCCCCAGCTAAACGGTCAACCGACCGTTTACGTCTGCGAGAACTACGCCTGCAAGGCTCCGGTCACGAGCCCCAGCGAGCTTGCCGGGCTATTGAATCCACCTTAAGACCCGAGCAGAAACAAGATCGCACTCATGTGCGGGGGGGTCATCAGAGACGCCGTGTTTGGGCCTCTGATCGAGACACACGCCGGTCTGATGACCCGCGCGACGGGAGTCTTCCACGCCGTGAAGGCCCAAGCGGCCTTGGAAAATCCTAGCAGAAGGGCACGACTTGGATAGCTTATGCGGATCGGGCTATGCGGAATCCGTAGTCGGTGTAACGGAAGGCGGGGTTGAGGGAACTGCGCGCGGAACTGCGGGTAAGCTTCACATGGTGACGCCAGGACCCGCCACGTGAAGCGCGCCGGACTCCCGACGCAGGTCCCGGCGGATTTTTGCGCGGACTGACCCTGTAATAGTCCCTGCTGTACCAATCGGAACACCACTCGTGAACATTGTCGGCCATGTTGCAGAGACCGAAGGAGTTCTGCGGCCCGCCGACGACTTCAGGCGCACCCTCATGCCAGCGACGCCCATAGCCCGTGCAATTCCGTTCGACGCTATCTCCCCAGGGATAGGCTGTCGTCGTCCCCGCGCGACAGGCATGCTCGCGCTCAGCCTCGGTGGGCAAACGGAAGCGCTCGCCCAGAAGCTCGCTGAGCCAAGCGCAGTAGGCCATGGCCTCGAACCAGTTGACAGCAACGACGGGTTGGGAGGGATCGTTGAAGTTTGGATCGTTCCAGGCAGGCAACGGTTCCTTGACAGTACAGTCGATGAAGGCCCGGTACTCCCGGTTGGTTACCGAGTATCGGCCAATGTAATAAGGAGAAAGCTCGACAGTATGAGGCGGAGATTCATCCTCCTGCCCACCATCGCTGCCCATAACGAAGGTCCCGCCAACCAAGAACACCATGTCCAGCTTGATTACTGCTGAAGGTCTACTCATCGGGTTGCGTGAGCCACCTGCACAAAAAAACCGGAGACCCTCCCAGAATTTCCTTCACGCCAGTATGCGCCATCGGATCAGAAATTCGGGGTGCGTCCCCGGTTTTATCCGGTCTTAAAATTTCAGGCTTTGAGCTTTCCTTCCTTCTTGAAGGCCTGGAGTTCCTGGTCCGTTATCGTCACCGCGACAACCGCCGGATTGGAACCTCCCTTAGCCATGCGTTCCTTGTCCACGCCTCGGGAGCCGCCGGATCCTGTCACTTCGGCACTCTGCGTCTTCTCCTCGCCTCCCCCCAGAGGGTTCTTGAGCTTGGAAAGGCTGAAGCGGCTCTTTTTCTTGGGCTCCTGCTGGTCATCTTCCTTTTTCTTGTCCTTGTCTTTGTCTTCACCCTCTTTGCCGCCGCCGGCCAAACCGGCCGCGCCCTCCTGGACCACAGCAATTTCGGCGAGTGGAACCGGCTTGTATTTGACGTACTTAGCCAGTCTCTCCGGGTTTACCGCGCCACCGCTCCAATTGTTCTGTTTGATTATCGAGTCGATTTTTTGCAGACGCTCATCCATTTCCGGATGGGAGGCAAAAAGGCCCTGCTTGATCTCCGATCCAGCATTCCGCTCCTTCAGCGCCGTCAAAAATTGCTTCAGACCCGAGGCTTCGTACCCGGTGTTTGCGGCCACGGCGAGTCCTTTTTCATCGGACTCCAGTTCGTCAGACCTTCCGAACCCCGCGAACACTATCTTGAACATTTCATCCTGTACGCGACGCATGAGATCGGGATTCGCCGAGAGGCTTGTCTGCCCGGCAGCCATCTGAAATGCCTTGTTTTTCTGGACTGCTTTAATCGTGTGCCTCTCGGTTATATGCACCAACTCGTGCCCGAGAACGCCGGCGAGCTCGGCTTCGTTTTTCATCAATGACAACGCGCCGCGCGTGATGTGAACAAAGCCGCCCGGAGCTGCAAACGCGTTAACTCCATCGGTGTCCAGAACAATGAAGTGGTAAGGAAGGTTGGGTCTGCTGCTCTTCTTCACCAGCGCCATGCCCACCAGGGTTACATACTTGTGGATTTCCGGATCCTGAACGACCCCAAATTTTGCCCGGATCCGCTCGCTTATGTTGGTGCCAAGCTGGATTTCTTCCTGATCGGTGATCTCGATGTCCTTATACTTTGCGGTAATGCTGTCAATCTTGCCCTTGATCTTGCCAAACTGGGCCTGTGCCGCCTGGCAGCCGAGAAACAGGACGGCGGAACAAATCAAGATTCTATTGCGCATTTTCCCTCCATGCGAGTCGAAGTCAAAAAGAAGGGCCTAGTGAGCAGCGCCCTGCGGTTGGCGCGCACCTGCTTCTTTTTGGTTGAGCTCCTCCTCGGAGACGCACACCTCATATATCGAAACTTCCCTGGTCTTTCCTTTAACCTTTACGCTGCCGAGAGGTCTCATAAAGTAGGTCCCCTTGAGCAGATTTTTGGTGGCTTCGCTGATTATGATGTGACTCTTGAATTCCTTGTTCAGCGACTCCAAGCGGGATCCCAGATTGACGTTGTCTCCTATAACGGTGTAACTCAGCGTTCTTTCTGAGCCAACGTTGCCGACGATCATGTCGCCGGTGTTGACGCCGACCCCAATGTCGAAATTGGGCCTGCCCTCACTTCGCCAGCGCTCGTTCAGGACTTTCAGTTCCCGGAGCATCGCCAGAGCCATTTGAACCGCATGATCCGCGTGATCGGCGTCCAGCACGGGAGCATTGAACAATCCCATGATCATGTCGCCCACGAATTTGTCGAGCGTGCCGTGGTGCAGAAAGAGGAGTTCCACCATCCGGGTGAAGTACTCGTTCAGCTGCTTTATGACATCTTCGGGCTTCCCAGCCTCCGAGAACGTGGTAAAGCCGCGGATATCAGAAAACAGCACGCTCATGGCGCGCCGCTGTCCACCCAATCGGGCCTTGGAGGGGTCCTCGATCAACTCCTTCACGACGGCAGGTGCAACATAACGGGAAAAGAGCGCCTTTACCTGCCGCTTGGCCTTGTCCTCCACGAAGTATTTGTAGGCAACGCTTGAGAACTGCGCGACGACGAGGCCGATCACGGTCGGCAGACACGCGAGCCAGAACCCGTTCCGAAAACTGAGTGCTGCAATTCCTGCATCAGAAAAGAAAACTGCAAAAGCCGCCAGCATGGCCCACCAGAATCCCAGGTATACTCCCAGCAGGCCCACGAGGAGTGTTGAAACCGCCAGCAGCACTATGATCCAGATGTTACTTGCGGGTCGAAGAAATGAGCGGCTCAGAATGCTGTCGACGACCGATGCATGAATCTGCATGCCGGGCATTTTTCCTTCGGATCCGAAGGGCGTCTGGAACAGATCGTGCAACCCGGCGGCCGTCGTGCCGATAAAGATAATCTTATCCCGGAAGATTTGGGGATCGACGCCCGGTTTTTCTCCGGCTTCGATCTGCAATTCCGACAGGTAAAGGTCGCAGAAGCGATAGCTCCGGTAGGTAGTCGTCCTGCGTTCAGCGTCCGCATATGCCGGACCGCGATAGTTCACCAGCATGTGTCGGGTGCGGATGCGTTTCTCGTATTCCGGCCGCACCTCGATGAGCGGAATTAGACAGTCGCCCAAGTGCAGGCCATCAGCATCGAGCCGAACGTCGGTGGGCTGCAAGTTGAGGGCGACGCTGGCCGTTGCAATGGCAAGGGAGGGGTAGAAGATGTTTCCCTGCCGAACAAACGGTACGCAACGGCGCACGGGACCGTCCGCATCAAGCGGCATGAAGGTGTTTCCCAGCATCCTGCTCGCCTTGGCCAGAGAGTCAAAGGGCAGCTTGACACTGCTGTGTTCCTCGACCTCAGGCCCCAGCCGGTATGCTCCGGAAGGCGGGGACTTGGGTTTGAAGTCAAAGGTGTCATTGACTTCAACAGCATGAATGACATTTCCCAAACGCCGCGTCGCCTCGACGAGATCCTGGTCGCGCGCCGGCCCTTCAGCGCTCTTGTCGCGCTCCAGAAGCACGAGGTCGAAAGTAATCACACGCGGCCGAGCCCGCTCGAGGTAATTGAGCAGGTCCTTATAGACGTCGCGCGGCCAAGGAAAGCGCCCCAAATCGAGAGCCTGATCCATCTTCTCGATGCTCTCGTCATCGATCTTGATCATCACGATGTCCGGATTAGCCCTCGATGGGTCAGCCAGGGTCCGGAATTCAAGGTCGTATATCTTCCACTCCACCGTTTTCAGAAGTGGTATCTCATAGAGCAGAAGAGCTATTACGGTCGAGGTTGTGGCAATGCCCAGTCCAATTAGCGGTTTCCTGAATCCGGTGGAGAGCATGCTCGGAACACTCCGTTCGATGCGGGCCGCGGGTTTCCTGCGGAATTGGCTCCGATACCGCAAGGACACATATTAGATACTTCGTGGCAGTGAAAATCAATCACTGACAGGGAGTGTATCGGCGAAAACCTGCTCCAGAGTTCACGAATTACACGAATAATAATCTCGTGAAATTCGTGCGATTCGTGGCGGTTTTTGAAGGCTGAAGCCAGACCGCGTTGAGTTCCCCCTCAGGAAATGTGCTATAGTGCAATCCTTATTTTCAGCATCATGGGGTTCGAAGACACTGTCGGCAAGGACCAGACCTGATCCGCTATGACATGGTTTAAAAAAGACAAGGGTCCCCTGACCAGCCTCAAGGAAGAGGAGAAAACCGTCCGCACCGAGGGACTGTTCATAAAATGCGACAACTGCCGGGCCTTCATTTGGAAGAAGGATCTGCAGGCGAATGAAAAAGTCTGTCCGAAGTGCAACTTCCACTTCAAGATCAGTGCCCGGGAACGCCTCCAGATGCTTTTCGACGATGGAAAGTACGAGGTTTTCCACAACAACATCGTCTCGCCAGACCCACTGACGTTCGTCGACCGCCAGCCCTACTCCAAGAAAATCGATTCCGCACGCAAGGTGACGGGCTTGAACGACGCTATGATCAATGCGCAGGGTAACCTCGCCCGGCGGCCTGCCTTCATATGTGCGATGGAATACGCGTTCATCGGCGGTTCCATGGGCTCGATTGTCGGCGAAATGGTTACGCTGGCGGTTGAAAAAGCCATTCGAGACAGGCTGCCGCTGATTGTCGTATCCGCCTCGGGTGGAGCCCGAATGCATGAGGGAGCACTGTCGCTGATGCAGATGGGCAAGGTAAGCGCCGCACTGGCAAAGCTGGATGAGACGCGCCTGCCTTATATCTCGATACTGACAGATCCCACCACGGGCGGAGTGACGGCGAGTTATGCAATGCTGGGAGACCTGAACATCGCTGAACCCGGTGCACTCATTGGGTTTGCAGGTCCGCGCGTGATAGAGCAGACGATCCGCCAAAAGCTCCCCAAAGGATTTCAACGATCGGAATTCCTCCTCCAGCACGGAATGATAGACGCCATCGTCGACCGGCGTGAGCTGCGTAGCTATCTGATCAACGCCCTGAATTTCTTCATGCCCTGATCAATGAATCACAAGGCGGCGCTTGAATTCCTGGGTCGACGCGGAAACGAGGTGCTGGGGATTCATCTCGGGCTTCACCGTACCGTGGCATTGATGGAAGCGCTGGGAAATCCGCACCGGCAATATCCGGTCCTTCACATCGGGGGCACAAACGGCAAGGGTAGTGTTGCCGCGATGTCGGAATCGATCCTCAGGTGTGCCGGCTGGAAAACCGGTCTGTACACTTCCCCCCATCTAATTCGTGTCGAGGAACGCATCCGCATAGGGGGGCGCGAGATTGCTCCACGTAAACTGGCATCTCTGGTTTCACGCATCCGCGATGCCGAGGCTTCCCTCCTGATCGAGAAACGTCTGGAGCGTTCTCTCACCTGGTTCGAGTTCATCACCTGCTGCGCTTTTCTCTGCTTCGCTCAGGAAAAAGTGGACATCGCGGTCGTGGAAGTAGGACTAGGTGGGACCATGGACGCGACTAACGTTGTCTGCCCCCGGGTTTGCATAATCACAACCGTGTCCTACGATCACCAGGACCTCCTGGGCAAGACCTTGGCTGCGATCGCGGGAGAAAAGGCGGGAATTCTGAAGCCGGGAGTGCCTGCAATCACTGCCTGCAAAGCTCGTTCCGCCCTTCGGGTCATCCGCAGGACGGCACGTGTCAAGGGTGCTCCACTCGTCGAACTGGACAGGGATTGCAGAATCCGGATCCTTGGACAAAGCGGTGGCTGCTTCAACTTCGACCTGCAAACACCCCAGGGACGCTATCGGAGCCTGCGCTTGTCCCTGGCAGGCCGGTACCAGGTGCGAAACGCGTCGGCTGCCTTCTGTGCGGTGGAAGCGCTCCAGCCGCG
>DASQID010000380.1:0-8725 GCA_035631775.1 Acidobacteriota bacterium | reverse complement strand
TTTCGTCCCGTACTTCAACCAACAGACCGGCGGCGCGGGCTATTCCGTCACCAATCTCCAGAGCACACCCGGCACAACACCGGTGCAGGTGTATTTCCCGTACTTTCAGGGCAACAGCCACCGATATACCGGTATCGCGGTGGCAAACTGGGGCACGACTCCCGCGGATGTCCAGTTCAAAGCCTACGACAATGATGGGACTCCAACGTCAACACCGGCCGAAATCATCAATCCCAGGATGGTCACCATCCCTCCAGGCGCTCAAATCGCGATGCTGGCAGAGCAAATCCACGGCTTATCTTTGGACGACCCGAGGAACGGCTGGATCCAGGCACAGTCCTCGAGCGGCCAGGTGACCGGGTTCTTCCTGGACGGCGACATCGGCCCAAACTTCCTTGACGGTGCCGTAGCCGGAAATCAGCTCTATAAAAACCTCTACTTTACCCAAACCCAGTTGGGAACGACGGTTACCCCCGGTAGTGACTTCTCGAATCTGATCGATGTCGTGAATCCATCAGCCACCCCTGCCAATCTGACCTTTACACTGATGGGAGGCAACTCGAATGAAGCGCAGGGAAAGGCGACCCGAACCCTGAGCGCCAACGGACGTCTCGCCGAGGATCTGTCCAGTCTCTTTACCGGAATCACGAAGCCGCGGACAAATGGCTATGTGACCGTCACCAGCGACGTGGGGCTGGTCGGATATCAGTCTGTCGACACCGGCACAACCGTCTACTCCCTCCCGGCTCAGCCGGCTTCCACTGCAACCACCCTCTACTCTGCCCAGTTCGCGTCGGGCGGAGCCGGGGCGGTGCGGTATTTCACCGATATCAACCTGATCAACACGAGCGGCCAGACGAGAAATCTCCAGGTTCGACTCGTGGATAACAATGGCACTCCCGTGCAGGTGAGCGGCATAAAGAACCCTGCGAGCATCACCCTGCCCGCAACACAGCAGCTTCGCGCGCGCGGCGAAAACGTCTTCAATCTGCCGGACGCCGCAAGCGCGACCAGTATAGTTGAAGGATCTCTCGTGATTACTGCCGACGGTCCCGGCGTCGTGGGAGACGTTACTTTCGGCGATGCCCTTGCACAAAAGTTCATGGCCGCCTTGCCGCTTGATGGAAACCCGGTCTCAACCCTGGTCTTTTCCCAGGTCGCGCAGGGAGGCGGCGAAGCCAGACCATATTTCACTGGAATCGCCATGTACAACCCGAACCCGACGGCGGTCAGCGTAGCGATCGATGTCTATTCGGATCAGGGCGCGAAGACAGGCTCAGCTGTCTACCTCTTGGGTGCCGGCGCCAGAGTTTCCCGGACGCTCCCCCAACTGGTTCCGGCAATCACCGAGCAGGTGCGCGGATATATCCGCCTGACCTCCTCCGGCGGCCCCGTTTCGGCATTCGAGCTTTTCGGAAGCCAGAACCTGGACTTCCTCACCGCCGTGCCAGCTCAGCCTATAAACCCATGACCGGGGTCAGGGGCCGGGGGCCAGGGACCAGGGGTCAGGGGTCAGGGGCCAGTGCTTCGTATTCGGAGAATAAGGATTGAGGAGAAGTCAGTACAATTCCTATTATTATACGCAAAAGCGCGGCCAGTTGATTCGAAGCTCGATAATCAGAGCACTTCATCCTGAATCTCACTACTCCTGGCCCCTGGACCCCGGTCCCCGGTCCCTGATCCCTGGCCCCTGTCTCTAGTTGTGATAGGATGCTGCGATGTTCAACCGTGTGACTTACTTGATAATTGTTCTGCTTTCAACGGCGCCGGCGGCAGCCGACACGGGTCCGAACCTGCTGGTAAACGTCAGCTCAGGGCGCCATCTCATCAGCCCCCAGATCTATGGGATTAATTTTGTCGACGAGTCGCTGGCGGCAGAGCTGCACATCCCAGTAAGTCGCTGGGGAGGCAATGCCACAACCCGCTACAACTGGAAGATCAACATGGCCAATCGGGCCTCGGATTGGTACTTCGAGAACCTCCCTGAGAGCAGCGACAATCCATCCCGCCAGCCGGATATCTCCGCGGTAAACACCTTCATCGAGCAGAATCGTCGCACCGCAACAGATACCATTGTTACCGTCCCGCTCATCGGTTGGACCCCCAAGGACCGAGGGCGAAATTGTGGTTTCAGCATTGCGAAATATGGGACCCAGCAAGATAACGACAAACAGTGGTGGGCCGATTGCGGCAACGGCAAGACTCCTGATGGCCGCAACAATATCACCGGCAACGACCCGCACGACACGTCCGTCGAGATCGGACCGGAATTTGTGAGGGAATGGGTGCAGTATCTGGCGGGCCGCTACGGAACGGCCGGCCAGGGCGGCATAAGGTTCTACGATCTCGACAATGAACCAATGCTCTGGATGAGCACCCACAGGGATGTCCATCCCTCACCGACAACCTACGACGAGATGCAGCAGCGCACCACTGCTTACGCATCCGCACTCAAACAAGCGGATCCGAGCGCGCTGGCGCTGGGGCCGGTACTCTGGGGCTGGAACGCCTATTTCTACTCCGCGCTCGATACGGCGCAGGATCAGTGGTGGAACAAGCCGAAGCCGGACCAACTCGCCCATGGGGGAATCCCCTTTACCGATTGGTACCTTCAGCAGATGCGTGCCTACGAACAGAACAGCGGCACCCGCATTCTCGACTACCTTGATCTGCATTACTACCCGCAGGGAACAGGGGTGTCGCTGAGCGATCCGGGAAGTGCGTCCGTACAAGCGCTGCGCCTGCGTTCCACGAGGGTGTTGTGGGATCCGGAGTACGTCGACGAGAGTTGGATAAATGCCGAGGTCCGGCTGATTCCGCGCATGCACGATTGGGTGACCAATAACTACCCCGGCACGAAACTCGCGATCACCGAGTACAACTGGGGAGCCCTCGCCGACTTGAACGGCGCCCTGGCTCAAGCGGACGTCCTCGGCATCTTCGGCCGCGAACAACTGGACTTAGCAACGCTTTGGGGGCCCGGAAAATCGACAGAACCGTGGGCGTTCGCATTCCGCATGTATCTCAATTACGACGGGAAAGGCAGTTCCTTTGGCGACATTGGTGTGCAAGCTTCTAGTGGCGATCAGGGCCAGCTGGCGGTTTACGCAGCCCAGCGCAGCGCGGACCGCGCCCTCACATTGATGGTGATCAATAAGACCAACATGGATTTAACCAGCACCGTGTCACTCGCCGGCTTTACGCCGGCCGGGCCTGCAAAGGTCTATCGCTACAGTAAAGATAATCTGACTGCCATCGTGCCGAAGGCTGATTTGACACTCGCTGCAGGCACTTTCAGCGCCTCCTTCCCAGCGTCTTCGATTACGCTGCTGGCGATCCCGGCGGCGCCCGTTACGACTGGTACCCCGGGCCTGATTTTTGCCCACCTTGCGACGGGAGGCGGGTATTCCACGACCTTCACGCTCCTCAACACCGGCGATAGTACGGCAGAAGGAAGCCTCACCCTGACCGGCCAGGACGGACAACCGCTGAGTGTGACGCTAGCCGGCCCCTCTGCCGGGAAGGCTTCGGTCCGTGTTCGGAATGAGCTCGTATCAAATACCTTCCCCATTTCCCTGGCGCCGGGGGCGACCACGGTATTGACGGCTTCGCGGCCCGGCGCGCCGGATGCCAGGAGCGGCTGGGCACGCCTGGATGCTTCGGGCGGATCCCTCAGCGGCGTGGCGACTTTCAAGCTGGCGCCGGGCGCCACCCCGACCGCCATCGCCGGAGTACTTGCCTCGCAGCTTGTGGACTCGGCGGCCATCCCTGTGGACAGCAATGACCCGCAGGGCCGCTACGCCGGATTCGCTGTGGCGAACCCCGGCACTGCGGACGTCCACATAACCGTCTCCGCCGTCAGGCAGGACGGAACCGTGGTCAGTCAAATCCGACTGGATCCGTTGGGACCGCAGAAACAGATCGCGAAGTTCCTGCACCAGATCATGCCCGACCAGGCGAACTTCCAGGGTTCGATGGTGGTCTCGGCGGATCCAGGGGAGAAGCTGGCAATCGTCGCCCTGAATCTGAATCACTCGCTCTACACGGCGATTCCTGTGACCCCGGAAAAGTCGCCCTGGCAGCTGATCTGGAGCGACGAATTCAATGCGCCGGATGGATCAGCGGTGGACTCCGCCAAGTGGGTCATGGAGACAGGAAATAATAGTGGCTGGGGAAACCACGAGCTCGAATATTACACTGGCAGAACTGACAACGCCCACATTGAGAACGGGATGCTCGTCATCACAGCAAATCAGGAATCCTACTCAGGCTTCAATTACACTTCCGCGAGGATGAAGACTCAGGGTCTGTTCACGCAGAAGTATGGCAAGTTCGAAGCCCGCATCAAGGTGCCGTACGGTCAAGGCATGTGGCCCGCATTCTGGATGCTGGGGGATGACATCGGCACGGTGAGCTGGCCTGCTTGCGGCGAGCTCGACATCATGGAGAATATTGGCAGAGAGCCATCCATCGTCCACGGCACCATCCACGGTCCTGGCTACTCCGGCGCCAACGGTATTGGCCCCTACACTTTACCCGGCGGACAGGGCGGACAGAGGTTCGCTGACGATTTCCACGTCTTCGCCGTCGAATGGGATCCGCAGGCTATCCGATGGTATGTGGACGGCGTACTCTATCAGACAGTCACTCCGGCTAAACTGCCGGCCGGCACGAGGTGGGTATTTGACCATCCCTTCTTTATTATCCTGAATCTCGCAGTTGGAGGCAGCTGGCCTGGCAATCCCGACACCACAACTGTCTTCCCGCAAAAGATGCTGGTCGACTACGTTCGCGTGTACGCAAAACAGTAGTCCAGCCTAATTTCTCAAAAAAACCTTCACGTAATTCCTGTGATTCGTGGCAGAGTTGTGCAGTTTGCCATGAGCGACCAGAAATCAACAATCTCCGGCCCTAAACCGCTCCCGGCTCTGCGCTGGTGGATCTGCGGCCTCCTCTTTATCTCAACCGTCATCAATTACATCGATCGGCAGACTCTCTCCGTTCTGGGACCCTATCTCAAACAGGACTTCCATTGGAAGAATGAGGATTTTGCACTGATCGTGATCTCGTTCCGCATTGCCTATGCGATCGGCCAGATCCTCATGGGCCGCCTGATGGACAAGGTTGGCACCCGCCGCGGACTCAGCCTGACCGTGGCCTGGTATTCGCTCGCCGCGATGCTCACTTCCTTTGCCAGCGGGCTATACAGCTTTTGCGGCTTCCGTTTCCTGCTGGGGTTAGGCGAGTCAGCCAATTGGCCGGCCGCCACGAAGGCGGTCGCGGAATGGTTTCCCAAGAAGGAGCGCGGTCTGGCTGTCGGGCTGTTCGACAGTGGTTCGTCGATTGGCGGAGTGATAGCTCCGCTTCTCGTCGTGTTTCTTTATCTGCGCTTCGGCTGGCGGCCGTCTTTCATATTGATCGGAACGCTGGGGATTTTCTGGATCCTCGCCTGGCGACGGCTTTATCACGCACCGGAGACGCACCCGCGCCTGTCTGAGCGTGAAAGGAAGATGATTCTGGCAGAGAGGGAGCAGGAACTGCCGCCAGACGGTTCGTCAGCCCCTAAGAGCTGGTCGAGCCTGCTTAGAATGCCGACAACATGGGGCGTCATCGTGGCGCGCTCCTTCAGCGACCCGGTGTGGTTTTTCATCGCCGACTGGTTTTTCATATATCTCAAGCAGGATAAACATATTGACCCACAGCATGGCCTCCTGGCTGCCTGGATACCCTTCCTGGGCGCTGATCTCGGCAACCTCACGGGCGGAGCCATTTCCAGCTGGCTCATACGACGAGGCTGGCCGGTAGATCGGGCGAGGAAAATCGTCATCCTGGTTGGCGGATTTGGCGTAGCCCTGCTCATCCCTACCATCTTCACGTCCAGCCTGTTTATGGTTTCATTGCTTTTCGCCCTGGCTACGTTCTCCTACGCGGCCTATTCGACGATGGCCCTGGTACTCCCGTCGGATCTGTTCCCCCGCGAGCTGGTTGCCAGCGTCAGCGGGATGAGCGGCACCGGCGCGGGCGTCTGCACGATCGCTGCAACTTACGTGATCGGCCAGGTGGCGGACCGGTATTCCTTCGCGCCCATCCTGATTGCGGCCAGCCTGATCCCGTTGACGGGGGCATTCATAACAATGGCCCTGATACGATCACGCGACCGGATTCACAGCTGACAGGATCCAACGCCGGTTTGCCAATTTCTAGTACTTAGACCGCCGAAATTCCGCCGCTTTCGCACGATCGATTAGAGAATCTGTCCACAAGCAATTCATTATATTGACTTTGTCGGAACACCTGTCCCACTGACGGGATGGCAATTCCCAATCTCGAACACTTACGAATACCCTTGAGGCGGACGACGCTGATATCTTATTGTGTAATCAGGATCTTGGGTGGAGAACCTCGCTGGCACGGGACTTGCTCTTACCTCCCGGTGTTGAATTAACATCGAAAGGCAGTCATGAACACTCTTAGACAGGACATACGATTCGGCCTGAGGATGCTCCTCAAGAGTCCCGGTTTCACCGCTGTCGCGGTCCTCTCGCTGGCAATCGGGATTGGCGCCAACACGACGATCTTCTGCTGGATACAGACAGTACTCATGAACCCGGTGCCCGGCACCGCGAATCCCGATCAGCTGGTGGTGCTGGTCAGTACGCATGGAGCAGCGACCTACGATACCGTCTCCTATCCGGACCTGAAGGATTATGCAAGTCTGGCCGACGTCTTCAGCGGGGTCATCGGCTCACAGATCACTCCCGCATTGTTGAGCGTAAATGGGAAGGCGGAATGGGTTTTTGGCCAGATCGCAACAGCCAACTACTTCGATGTCCTGGGAGTCAAGGCAATCCTGGGCCGTACTTTCCTGCCGGAAGAGGATAGGAAGCCGGGGGGACACCCGGTCATGGTAATCAGCCATGGATTGTGGCAGCGGCGGTTTGGCGGCGACCGCAATGTTGTGGGCAAGACAGTCGAACTGAACCGCCGTCCCTTTACTATCGTCGGCGTCGCCCCTGCTGATTTTAACGGAACGATGGGCGCCCTCCGCTTTGATTTCTGGGCGCCGCTCATGATGCACGAGGAGGTGGCAAACTTCGGCTCTCTGGAGGTAAGGCATGACAGGTGGCTGCACACGCAGGCGAGGCTCAAACCCGGAGTGAGCATGGAGAGAGCCCAGATTGCCGCGTCGTTGCTCGCGCAGCAGCTCGAGCAGGCTTATCCGAAGGAGGACAGGGAAATCGGCATAAGAGTGCTGCCCATGTGGAAGGCGCCGTACGGCGGGCAGTCACTTATGCTGCCGGTCCTGCAGATTCTGATCGCGGTGAGCGGTGTCGTGCTGCTCATTGTCGCAGCCAATGTCGCGAACCTGCTCCTGGCGCGTGCGACGAGCCGCCGCAAGGAAATTGCGATCCGCCTCGCACTGGGGGCCGGGCGGCTGCGCCTCATCCGCCAGCTGCTGACGGAAAGCATCGTCCTCTCACTGGTTGGGGGAGCAGCGGGAGTCCTGCTGGCCAACTGGGCGGTGGATCTTTTCATGTTTTTCATTCCCAACACGCATCTGCCGATCGGTTACACGTTCAAGGTGAATTACCAAACTCTTGGATTCACTTTTCTCCTCGCGCTAGCTACAGGCATCATTTTCGGCCTTGTGCCGGCCCTCCAGGCAATCAGGACGGATCTGCACGATACTCTCAAGGAAGGCGGGCGCTCGCCCGGCTCGGGATCCGCTCATCACAACCTGCGGGCGGCGCTCGTGGTCGCCGAGGTGGCGCTTGCTCTGCTGCTGCTCGTTGGTGCAGGACTTTGCATCAAGGGATTTGAGCGGGCCCGGCAGATGGATCCGGGTTTTAATCCCGAGAACGTCTTTGCGGCAGGCCTTCGCATCGGAGCCAGCGGATACAACGAGCAGACGGGTCTGATCTTTTACAGGAAGCTGCATCAGCGTCTTACCGAATTACCGGGTGTGGTTGAGGCCGGCTTGGCGAGCTGGCTGCCGCTCGGATTCGAAGGTGGTCCCGGAGCGGCAGTCGAACCGGAAGGTTATGTTCGACTTCCCAACGAGGACGTGACGGTCCCCTATGCGATCTTGTCGCCCGGATATTTTGCTGCAATGCGCATCCCGATGCTCGAGGGACGGGACTTCACCGATCAGGATGATCAGAAGGCCCAAGCGGTCGCCATCATCAACGATAATTTTGCCAGGCGTTTCTGGCCTGGACAGGATCCGATTGGACGTCGCATCAGAGCAGTCGGCAGAACCGTCACCGTAGTCGGGCTAGTCAGAAGTGGAAAGTACCGTTCCCTGAACGAATCCCCGCGTCCCTTCATCTACCTGCCCTACCAGCAGGGCGTTTGGGACCTGAATCTTGGAGTGGTTCTACGGACCAAGGGCGACCCCGCAAGCATCATCGGCGTGTTGCGCCAGACCATCCACGAATTGGACCCCGGCGTGGAAGTGTGGGCGGGACTACCAATGACGGATTACATCAAGGCGGCGTTTCTCGCTCAGAAGGTTACGGCCACGTTGCTGATCATCCTCGGCGTCACCGCGTTGCTCCTGGCGTCGATAGGAATCTATGGGGTCATGGCGTACACGGTCAATCAGCGAACACAGGAATTCGGAATCCGGATGGCCCTGGGCGCTCAATCGTCCGACGTGCTGGGACTGGTCTTGCGTCAGGGCATGTTGCTGGGAGTGGCCGGGGTGACAATCGGGCTCGCAGGC
>DASQID010000379.1:0-5249 GCA_035631775.1 Acidobacteriota bacterium | reverse complement strand
CGACCGCCCTTTCTGTCGCCCTGCCAGGGCTCTCGACTTCCTCGATTCCCAACCCCGGGCTGCGCTGCGCTTGCCCGGGGCTACTGGCTCTGCGCCCTTCCAGGGCGCGGGCTTGCTGTTATGGTTGATCCCTGCATTTCCATGTCTCTTCTTGTCCAACGAACGCCGGAACGGCAAAGCCCTTTCGAGTCTCACCGCCAGAGGCGGTGGTTTACCTTAATCAAATTAAATCGCCTTAGTTTGCCGGAAGACGCTCGCCGACGAAATCGGCAATGCGGCTCGCTGAGGGAGGATCAAGGTTCGCCAGGACTGCGACAATGTAACCCGAAGCCGGATAAATCCGGAGGTCCCCGTTCATACCTGGCGCGCCTCCACCATGGCCGATGGACCGGACACCATCCGATAGGACGTCCATGAATCCGTAGCCGTATTTGCCTCGGGGGGTGTCCACCTTCCCGGTCATGATCAGGGACGTGTATTCCTCATTCAGCAGATTGTGTTCGAGCAGGGCGTTAGCAAAGCGCAGCAGGTCCTCGACAGTCGAATAACCGCCGCCGGCTGAGGTTCCGCGGAAGGGCAGCGTTTCGTTGTTCGGCTGGAGGCGGCCCCCCATGCGCATATAGCCGACGGAACGATTGGGCACATCTTCACTCTCCGGCAAGGAGTTTGTCGACGTCATGCCGGCAGGCAAATAGATGTGCTCGCGAACGTAGTCATAGTAGTTCTGACCGGAAACCCTCTCGACTACTACTCCGAGCAGGATGAACCCGTAGTTGCTGTATTCCCAGCGGGAGCCGGGCTCGAATTGAAGCCCTCTCTTCCCGTACAATGCCACGTAGTCTTTGAGATCAAGCAGGTTCAGACGGTTACGTTCGAACTCCGGCCCGAAGATGTCTCCTGTTCCCCCCGTGTGGGTGAGCAGGTGGTGGATGGTCACTTTCGATGCGATGTCGCCGTTCGGATAATCGGTCAGGAATTTGCCCACGGTATCGGTGAACTTGAGTCTTCCTGCCTGGGCTAGCTGGGCAATCGCAACTGCGGTGAACATCTTGTTCATCGATCCGATGCGAAACCGTGTGTTGAGACTGTTGGGAATCTTCTTCTCGCGATCGGCCAGTCCATACGCCTGGGCAAAGATCGTCTTGCCGTTACCGGCAACCAGGGCAGCTCCCGAAAAGCGATCTTTCGCCGCATTCTTCTCCAACTCGGCCTTGAGGGCGGCAATCGCTTCGTTCTCACTCAGACTTGGCGTTGCCGCGAAGTCGGCCGGGCGGGGAATCACCCGCAGATTCAGAGTGCGAATCTTGTGCGGGGCCTCAGGCTTAAGCTCGAGCACCAGGCGAGCATAGTTGCTGCCGTCGCGCTCCTTCATCACCGCAGTAATGCGTGTCGGAGCGGATTCCTCCACCTTCTTCAGGTCGAAGCCCCCGGTTCGATCGCGAAAGTCAAGTTCCTGGTCGATTTCCTTTGCGCGCTCGGGGAAGTTGGCATCCAAAAACTGTTTGATAACGGCGCGGTCGCCGCTATTGAATGCCTCAAGCCACCCCGCCAACTGCCGCTCGGCAGGAGTTTGCTGCTTTTGAGCTTGTGTACAGCCCAGGAGAGCCCACAATGCGACCAATAGTGTCAACTGTCTTTTCATATTTGAGTGCTTCCCCAGGTGTAATTGTCCTCGTGAAATGCAGGGCGAATCGGCATCGAAGTCGGCATCGCTATCCCCACAACCGCCCGCCGAATTGTGTGAAAAAACTTCATTTACGGCTATTGAATCATTCACCTTCCCAAGAAACTGCATTATGTCCGACAACGGGACCTCTCGGGAGTCAGGGGAGGTTTCGCTGTCCCGGGGATCCGTCTGAACATGGCTACTCGGTCACATTGTCAAAGCAGCGCGACGGATCGTCCGCTACTACTTCGGCTCCAGGATCAGCTTGTCCTCCTCGACGGATTCAACTTTTGCTCTGCTGAAGAAGACCGGGAAATACCTCCCGCGCGCCCACAGATCGAAGAGATCCCGGTAGTGCGGGCTGTCCGGATTGCCGGACTGCCCGGGAGTATTCGTCCCCACGGAGTTGTCCCAGTTTTCGGTGTCGGCAATGATCCGGAAGGAAGCCCCCGTAGTCTGGTTGTCTCCGGGTCCGGTGCTGTTTACCGTGGCGGCGTAGCCCCCGCGCGGAAGCGGTCCCACGTCCAGCTTGAATCGAACCTCCGTGGACACCGCCGCGCTCAGCGGATGATGCAGGAGGACGTGCTTGAACTTCGCCTGCCCGTACTGCCACTGACTCATGTCGGGACCCAACCTGCCCTTTAGGTCCGCCACGGCCTCAATCAGACTCCTGTTCAAGAGGGCGTCCCGTCCGGCAATCGGATCGCTCCCGAACCTGCCGTCGGGCGCGCAAAGCCAGTCGATCATCCGCTTCAGATTCAGACCGCCCAGCAGCCTGCGTGCACTCTCGGGAACGAGGAGAGCACGCACATTCTCCTGGAGGCGCCGTTCCCAACTCACGTAGACCGCGGCCGCCACCGAATCCTTGTCCAGCACGTAATCCCACGACAGGAGCATTTGGCGCGCCTTTGCAGCCGCCGGATCATCCACGGACAATTCTTTCAACAGCGGCGCCAGGCTGCGGGCGGGAACAGACAGTTCGTCCTGCTGAAGCCTCATCATGTCGGGAACGGTCTGCATCCGTCCCGATCGGAGAATCTCCTCTATCCTGACGGCGCGCATCTCATCGCCCCAGGTATAGTGCAGCGCCTCGCGGAACGGGTAGCCGTCGGGCACGAGGTAGTTGTTCGCGGTGGCAAAGTATCCTTTCTCGGGATTCACGGTGTGAGGCAGCGCCAGAATAGGAAGAAAACCGTCCCACTCATAACGGCCGTCGCCCGGCACGGGCACCAGGCCGCTGAAATTGCGCCGAATTGGAGATATGCCGGTGGCCTGGTAACCGATGTTTTTATCCGCATCCGCCCAAACCATGTTTTCCGCGGGAATCCTGGCGTAGCTGCAGGCTGATCGAAACTCCTCCCAGTCTTTTGCCTGATCCATCCGCAGGCTTGCCAGGTATGGAGCCGAGCCGATCTCGAGCCATGCGGCCCGCAGGGCATAGGCCTTGTGATGCTCTCGGTCTTCGTAGAGTACCGGTCCGTGCCGCGTGTATTTCAATTCCACCGAAATGGGGGACTCGCCCCTCACCGGGATGCTGTCCTTGATCACCTTCATTTCTTCCCAGCTGCCTTTGTACTTGTACTGGAGCGGATTTGCCGGATTGGTGTCGTAGACATACAGGTCCTCGCTGTCCTGTCCGAAAATGGTGAATCCCCAGGCGCCGTGCTCGTTGTGGCCGATAGAGATCCCCGGAACGGACGGTTCCCCTCCGCCGATCACGTTCCAGCCCGGGGCGACCAGGTGCACCCAGTAGCGCAGCGACGGAGCCTGCAGAACTCGGTGCGGATCGTTCGCCATGATTGGAAAGCCCGTCAGAGTCCTCTTTCCACCCACCACCCAGTTGTTGCTGCCAAGGTATTCCTCGTCCGCTGCCATCCGCGACTCCACCGGCAAAGCCCGAGCAAGGAGATCGAACGAGGCCGGATTTCCTCGGTATCGGGAAACGATGTTTTCGGGTTCGAATCGAATCGCCTCCCTGAAGGCGTTGTACAACTCCAGGATGTTGTCGGAAAGGAGCGAACCGTCAATCGCGGGATCGAGCGCCAGAACCGGATCGCCCGGGCGGAACCACGACAGCTCTTTCACCTTGTCCGGCCCAAGCAGGGCTACAGCTCTCCCGTAATTGAGCTCCTGCGTAACGTTGCCGAGCAGTCCCTGGTGGCGCGATATCACGACCTCGGGAGACCACCGGCCCGGTTTGATGCCCAGCAGACGGAACTCGAGCGGGAGAAGCGCCGGGCTGCGCTCGGTTTCCTCGACGTAGGCGTTGATCCCTCCAACGAAGGCTCGGATGATCGTCTCGCCCCTGGGATGATAGAAGTTCAGCTCCTGTTTGAGATCGCCTCGAAACTTGTGCAGGCGGGCGCCCAGATCGCGCTTCAGATGCTTTCTGCCCAGTATCTCGGCTGCAGTGCCGGTTGCCTGGCGACGCCAGATTTCGAGTTGAAACAGTCGATCCCGCGCGGCATTGTACCCCTGGGCGAAGAAGAGATCCGTTTCATTCGCCGCGTATATGTGCGAGATCCCCCATCGGTCCTTGATGATCTCGACGGCCCCCGTCACCCCGGGCACACGGAGATGCTGGCTCCCGGCCGGAGCGAGACTACAGATTGACATTGCAAATAGGAGCAATACGGCGAGGCGCGCTCTGATCATGGATGTTTCCTCGGAAATTTCGGAGATAATACTACAAAAGGACGCTACAGGGCGGCCGGCAGCTGCAACCAGATTGGGCCCTTAAGCCGACACTGGGTAGGCGTGGAGCATTGAGCATAATCCACACCCCCTCGCTCGCAGATGAGCAGAAACTGACGCTGTCCCAGCAGGAACACCTGCCGCAACGATAGATTTCCCCTCGGGACTTCGCGGGAGTATCGGGGATTTCACTTCTACGGGTAGAGAGTCTTACATCCAAGTGACAGGATGCTGTGCCGGGAACTATCCACTGGAAAGATTCCGCGTGAATTCATGATTCGGTTTCTGCGTTTCTGTACTTATAATCGACAGCTACGATGACCAAACAACTCCTGGAACCGCAAAGTGACGCACCTGCAAAAAAGATCCAGACGCTTTGGATGTGGATCGGATTGGCGCTTTATGTGGCCGTCCTTCTCTTCGGCCGCTGGCTGCCTGGGACGATTGTTGCAGTAGGGCACATCTATGGAATTGTGGTTATTGCCAATTTGCTATTCCGTCTCTTCCGGTATTTGAAGAACAGCTTTTTTTGGCGTGTTCGCAATCGGCTGATTGGCTCTTTCGTATTCGTTGGCATGATCCCGCTGCTATTGCTTGCCAGCGTGGTGTTTCTCTCCGGATATGTGCTGTTCGGGCAACTGGCGGGACGATATCTGGACAATTCCCGGATCGAACTGGAGCATCAGATCACGGCGATCAACACAGAGCTGGGCGGGCGGCTATCGCCTTCGATGACCGAGACCATCTTTGATGAGCTGGCCTCTCGCGTCTTCTCGGATCATGCGGCGCAATTCCCCCAGTTGGCGGCGCGCTTGCTGCGGAGGAACCCCGAGGGTGCCTTCAGCGTAATGTTCAAGTGTGACAGAAACCAGATTGAAAAGGACCCATC
>DASQID010000378.1:0-2559 GCA_035631775.1 Acidobacteriota bacterium | reverse complement strand
CGCGGATCGTGTCGCCTCGGTATTCAAAGACGTGCCCGGTCCCTCCATCGACTCCGATTTTAGCCAGCAGCGCCAGGATTATGTCCTTTGCCGTGACCCCGGGCTGCAGGCGGCCCTCGACGCGGATTTCGTACGTGCGCGGCCGCCGCTGCAGGAGACATTGGGTCGCCAGCACGAGCTCGACTTCGCTGGTCCCTATCCCGAAGGCCAGCGCACCAAACGCGCCATGCGTCGAGGTGTGGCTGTCACCGCAGACGATCGTCTTACCCGGCTGCGTGATGCCCAGCTCGGGACCGATGATGTGCACGATTCCCTGGTGTGGGTCCCCGATGCCGTAGAGCGAAATGCCGAACTCGGCGCAGTTTCGCTCGAGCTGCTTCACCAGCTCCGCCGCCAATGGATCGGCCAGCGGCAGATTCTGATTCTTCGTGGGGACGATGTGATCCATCGTGGCGAATGTCTTCTGCGGCGCGTGCGCGACGAGGTTCCGGTCCCGCAGTCCCTGAAAAGCCTGCGGCGAGGTGACCTCGTGAATCAGGTGCAAGTCGATGTACAGCACGGCGGGGCAGTCGGGTTCGGAGACAATGACATGCGAGTCCCAGACCTTATCAAACAAGGTTTTCTTTTCCATGGGCGTTAGGATATCAGAACTCAATGAAATTGCGGATTGCGAATTGCGGATTGCGGATTGACGAAGACGCCCTGCCGTTCCCAATTCGCAATAGTCTATTCAATGGGGAGCGGAAATACGCTAGGCTCTATTTAACGGGAGGGCAAATGATGCTCGGTATCGGTCATGTCGCGCTTCGAGTTCGCGACATCCGCCGCTCTGTGGATTTCTACACTCGTTTCATGAGAATGAGGATCGACTGGAGGCCCGATCCGCGAAATGCCTATCTTACCAGTGGAAGTGATAATCTCGCCCTGCACGAGGTTGGGCCGGATCAGCTGGATTCGGACCGAGCACGGGGCAGCCTGGACCACTTTGGCTTTCTTGTCTCGAGGCCCGAAGAGGTGGACGAATGGGCAGCGTCCCTGGAAGCCGGAGGGATCGCGCTGGTCCAGAAGCCGAAGACTCATCGCGATGGTGCCCGCTCGATCTATTTCCACGATCCGGACGGCAACCTGATACAGCTAATCTGCCTCGAGAAATTGGTGAAAACCTAGCCTGACACCAATTTCCTTTGCCTGCTGTGTGATATACTGCGGTCCCGCGAATGAGCCCGGGAGCATCATAATTATTGCGAACTTTTGAGGAGTAAACGATTGCCCGCGAAGAGGAAGATTACCCCGAAAACGGCTGCCCTGATCGATGATTTGCTCGCAGCCATAATCGATCAGTGGTACCTGAGCGTCAGCGACTATTACGTCACCGCCGAAAAGAAAAACGAAAATCCCAATCTTCAGATTCCGGAAGAACTCAAACGATTCCACGACGAGACCGGTCACCGCATCAAGTTCAACAAGGGCGATTTGGATTTTACCTACGGCTTGACGGTGAACATCGGCCCGGACGGCTCCGATCTGGAGGTCAGCGTCAACAACAAGGTGCCGAACTTCAACTACGGTGAGCTCGTGCGCAAGCTGGCCGCATACTACCGGACAGCGCGGGAACTGCCCATCGAGGGATTCAAAAAACTCAAGAAGGTCCGCAACAGCGACGTCTTTTTCCTGCAGGATGAGCTGCAGAACAGCATTACCGTGGAGCAGCGGGAGGGCAAGGCCGACATCGTGCGCCTTTCCTTCGGCATACATGACCAGTTTCTCGATGACCTGGTAGCCGATCCGCCCAACTTCATGGAGGTGATCCACCAGTACTGCGTCGCGCCGCTCCGCCGCGTTTACGCCGAAGTCTACCGCACGAAGAGAAAATAGCTGGCAGCAGGCAGACGGCAGCTGGCAGGAATTCCATTAAGGTGAACCACCGCCTCTGGCGGTGAGACGCGAAAGGGGTTTGCCGTTCCGGCGATCCTTCGACAGGATGAGATATGGATATGCCAGGGATGATCCATCACAGCAAGCGTGCGCCCTCGAGGGCGCACAGAGAATAGACCTGGGCAAGCGGAAGCGCAGCCCGGGGTTGGGAACCGAAGAAGTAGAGAGCCTTCGAAGGGCGACAGAGCGGGCCGTCATGTTCAGAAGATCTGTCGCCCCTTGCGGGGCTATTGAGGATCGGGACGGCAAACCCCGGGCGGCGCATCGCTTGCCAGGGCTACTGGCTTGCCCCCTTCGGGAGGCTTCGTCAGGTCAGCCGCTCTGCGGGTGGTAGTTTTTTCTGCCTGCTGCCATCTGCCCGCTGCCTACTGCTTCGCCAGCCAATCCAGGATGGCCTGCTCAGAGGCTGCGTCCGTCTCAATCCTCAGTGCGTCTGCCTTCCCTAAAGCCTGATACACCGACTGGATCCACTGCGACGGAAATGTCGGCGCGGCATCGTGAATCCAGAACGGTCCATTCATGTTCAACACAGCCGCGCTGCGCAAATCCGCTGCGCGGCGGATGCCGGGGATGTTCAGCGTGTTCAGAAACGCCTCGTCTGATCCCGCATCAAACTGAGCCGCG
>DASQID010000377.1:0-10297 GCA_035631775.1 Acidobacteriota bacterium | reverse complement strand
GCGGTTTATCTCCAGAGGTATTGAAATCGTATATGGGATTCCGACGGGTCCGGATTCAGTGAAAGAGGAGATCGTGAATCCCCGAAGAGGACATCCAGGATTGAGAATCTCTTCTTCGGAGGGGTGACCACTTTTGGCTCGCCGTAGATACCGGCCAGCTTGGCCGCTGCGGCGACCGCGTCCTGATATGTTCCCAGTTCGTCCACGAGCCCGTTGGCCTTCGCCTCCTGACCCGTGTAGACACGACCGTCGGCGAGCTTGCGAACCGCGGCGGGATCCAGCTTGCGGCCCGCTGCAACGGCCTGGATAAATTGCTCGAACATGTTGTCGATGAGACTCTGAAAGTACTTCTTTTCCGCTTCCGTGAGCGTGCGTGTGGGGGATCCGGCGTCTTTGAGTGGCCCGCTCTTAATGACCACGCTCTCCATCTTCGCCCACCTCAGCAGGTCGCCGTAATTGTACCACTCTGCGATGACTCCAATGCTTCCGGTAATCGTGCCGGGGTTGGCGAAGATCCTGTCCGCCCCACAGGCGACATAGTATCCGCCGGACGCTGCCACGGACGACATGCTGACGACGACTTTCTTCCTGCTCTCGGCGCGGAACTTCTTCACGGCGTCATACATCTCCTGGGACGCCGCCACCCCCCCGCCCGGGCTGTTGATGTGAACGACCACGGCTCTCACCGCCGGACGGTTGCCGTAATCCTTGAGCTGTTCGGTGAAATCCTTTGAGTCAAAGATGATTCCTTCGAGCTCTATCACCGCGATCTGGTTGGAAGAGAGGGAAAATGAGGAGGATTTCTCGCTGGAAAAGTAAAAGGCGAGAGCGAGCAGGGAGAGGGTGAAGAAAATGAACGCACCTCCCCCCACGACGATCCAAAGCAGCAAATTAATGCGCTTATCAGGCATTACCCTGCGGCTTCAATCAGAAGCATCCTCTTGAGATTCAAATCCTTGCGTCGCTTCAACGACATCCCGCAGCCGCTCAAAGGACGCAAAGCAGGCTTCACTAATCGCTCTCGGTCTTTTTGAGTCGCTGGAGCTGCTCCCCCAGGCGTTCCCCCATCGATGTATGCCCGGAATCAGCCGAGGCGAGGTAGGATGTAAATTCGAGCCGGGGCTCATCTTCCTTCATCGCTTTCAGGCTCAAGCCAATCTTTTTCTCCTGGAGATTGAGCTTGATGATCTTCATTTCAACTTCCTGGCCGATGTTCAGGAATTCGGTGGGCTTCTCCACGTGCTTGTCGTCCAGTTCGGAGACGTGGCAGAGACCCTCGATTCCCTCCTCCAGCTCGACGAAAGCTCCGAAGTTCGTCATGCGCATGACCTTACCCTTGACTACGTCGCCAAGGCTGTGCCGGCTGAACCAGTCCTCCCAACGATCGGGTTCGAGCTGCTTGATGCCCAAGGAGAGCTTTTGATTCGCTGCGTCGATGCTAAGAATGACGGCCTGAACATCGTCGCCCTTCTTGAGGACTTCCGAGGGATGCTTGATGCGCTTCGTCCAGGACATGTCCGAAACGTGCACGAGGCCGTCGATACCTTCCTCGACCTCGATGAATGCGCCGAAATCGGTCACGTTGCGCACCTTGCCGGTTATGACTGTGCCGGGCGCATAGCGGGACTCGATCACGTCCCAAGGATTGGGCTCGGTTTGCTTCAAACCGAGAGAAATCCTGCGTGCCTCGATATCGATATCGAGCACCACAACCTCCACAGGAGCGCCAACGCTGACAATTTTCGAAGGATGCTTGACCCTCTTGTTCCAGGTCATCTCGGAGATGTGAATCAACCCCTCGATGCCGGGCTCGAGTTCCACGAATGCGCCGTAATCGGTCAGGCTTACGACCTTGCCCTGTACCCGCATGTTCTTGGGGTAACGCATATCAGCGTGAAGCCACGGGTCCTCGGAGAGCTGCTTGTAGCCCAGGGAGACACGTCCGTCTTCGCGGTTAAACTTGATGACTTTCACCTTGACCTTGTCGCCGACAGCAAACAGTTCCGAGGGGTGGTTGACTCTCCCCCATGACATGTCGGTGATGTGCAGCAGACCATCCACGCCGCCCAGGTCAATGAAGGCACCGTAATCGGTGATGTTCTTGACGATCCCCTCCATCACCTTTCCGTCCTCCAAGACCTCCATGGTCTTTGCCTTCTCTTCCTTCATGGACTCTTCCAAAACCGCCTTGCGCGACAGGACGATGTTCCCGCGCTTCTTGTTGACCTTGATTACGCGCATCTCGAATTCTTCGCCGCGCAGACTGTCGAGGTTCCGTACCGGCCGCAGGTCGATTTGGGAACCCGGCAGGAAGGCGCGTACGCCGATATCGACCGCCAATCCGCCCTTGATCCGCTCAATAACCCGGCCCTTGACGACCGTGCCGTCACGGTAGGCCCGCTCGATCTCGTCCCAGATCTTCATGCGCTCGGCCTTTTCGCGTGACAGCACGACATAGCCGTTGGCGTCCTCGGTCGCCTCGAGGAAGACATCCACATTATCCCCGACCTTCACCCCCACTCTTCCCCGGTCATCCGTAAACTGTTCGATGGGGATAATTCCTTCCGATTTGAACCCGACGTCGACTATGACGCCGCCGCCCGTAATCGCAATTACCCTCCCCTTGATTACTTCCCCTTCGGAGAAGCTTTGGGTTCTGCCTTCATAAGGAGCCAGAAGAGATTCGAAGTTGCTTTCATTCTCCTGGTCGCTTTTGGCCGCAGCCTCGCGGGTGTCGGACTTGGTTCCGCCCGCCGCCGGATGCGTATCATTGACATCAATTGACATTCATTCCTCCTGGTTGACCCGATACAAGCACCTGACCCGTTCGGGATATCTCTCAAAAGAGCCTATTATTGCTATGTGATTTGAATGGAGAAAGAGCGGCAGCTCACTCGGGGGTATTTCGTTCGCAGTATAGATAAAATCCAAAGGTCCGCATTCCTTAGATCACTAGAAATATAGACCGACATTTATAGCGCGCGCATTCATCAAAGTCAAGTGCAACACCGTAAGTAATTTAGCGGTTATGAGGTCTGGTCTCGGGGATTCGGTTTCGCCTCCCCGGATTCACTTAACGCCGAGGCACAGAGAGCGCAAAATGAAATCTCCAAGAACCTGACACAATTTTCCTATGGAGAAGGCCCCTGCATGTCGGTGGTCCAAAAGATCTCCGGAATCTTCATCAGCAACCGGCGTGAATTGCGATCAGGTTGGCGCATCCTCTCATATATCGTGCTGGCGGTCGTCTTAGAGATCTCTCTGCATTGGCTATATTCCCCTGCGGCTCGGCGTTTCTCGACTACGACAAGCTCCGATCTTATCCTCGAGTACCTGCTCCTTGGGACTTCAGTGTTTCTTGCAGCCTTTTTCATGCTGCGCTTTGTGGACCGCCGGCCATTCTCGGCGCTGGGCTTCCCGCTGCACGGGCGGATTTGGCGGGAGATCCGCCAGGGGATCTCCCAGGGCGTCGTCATGGCGTCAATCATCTTTCTGGTTGAATGGGGCGGAGGACGGGTGACAGTGTCATGGAGCCGATGGGACATTCCGGCGTTACTTACGTCTTCGGGATATTACCTCCTTCTCTTCACGTCAGCCGCGGTGTTCGAAGAAGCCGTAGCGCGAGGGTACATTTTCCAGTCGCTGATACAAGGCACCGGCAAATTGGCCGCTGTGTGTATCACCTCGCTTTTCTTTGGATTGGGCCATGTGGCGAATCCCCACGCCGGCGTGCTGGGCATTACGAACACCGTATTAGCCGGTGTGTGGCTTTCGGTGGCGTATCTTAGGACCCGGTCCTTGTGGCTGCCGACAGCCCTGCACATGTCATGGAATCTGATACTGGGCTTTGTCTGTGGGTATCCTGTCAGTGGGGTCCCTGTTCCCGAGACGATTGTGCGGTTGTCCGACCATGGTCCGGTCTGGCTGACCGGGGGGCAATACGGCCCGGAGGCCGGGGCCGTGGCGACGCTGGTACTCGTGCCGGCCACGCTTTACCTCTACCGCTCCGACCGTTTCAGATCCTCGGAAAATGCCGTCGCCCTCTGGTCCACGAATGTCCAAGAGGTGCGGCGCGCAGAATCCCTGGGTTCTTGACCCACCTTTGGAAGCTGACGGGAATCTCAGAGTTCGTCCAGGTTTCGCGGCCAGTCATCCCTGAGGAGACGGGAGAGCGATCGGTCTGCGAGAAGCCTTCCGCGGGTCTGGCAGCGCGCGCAGTAGTTGGTCTCCGTTTCAGCATAAACGATTCTCTGAACAGGCGAGCCGCAGTCCGGGCAGGGGAGCTTGTACCGTCCGTGAACCGCCATCCCCTCACGAAAAGCCGTCACTTTTTCCGGAAATCCCTGGCCGGCGGCTGCGCGCAGGCGGTCGGTCCAATTCAGGAGCACTTCACGTATCGCCAGAAACAGTTGCTCCGCTTCCTGCGGCTTGAGCTGATCCGTTCGCTTCAAAGGCGACAGCCTGGCGCGGTGCAGAATTTCGTCCGAGTAGGCATTTCCGATACCGCTGAATATGCGCGGATCCGTGAGGGCCCGCTTCAAGGTATGGCTTTCGCGCGACAGCGCAGCGCGGAAGGATGGGAGATCGGCGTCCAGAACCTCTATACCGCCGGGGTTGTGCCGGGCGAGCGACTGATCTCCGCGTACAAGATGCAAGGAAGCGCGCTTCTTCGTTCCGGCCTCTGTGACCAACAGCGTACCGTTTTCGAAATCCGCAGCCGCCAGGCCGATCTTGCCTGGGATTCCGGCGATTGGAGGTCGCCAATGCAACCGTCCAGCGACCATCAGATGCAGTACCAGATACAGTTCGTCCTCCAAACAGAACACAATGCGCTTTCCGAGCCTTTTGAGGGCCAGTATCCTTTTGCCGTGGACAGTGGGGAGTGGCGGATCGAATGACCTGACGAAAAAGGGGCTGACCAGTCGTATTTGTTGTATCTGCCGGCCAAGCACTAGGGCTGCCAGCCTCTCGATGTAAACCACTATGTCAGGAAGCTCCGGCATCTTGCTCTGATTATATATTGACCATTGTTTTAGGTCGTATTTCAATCGTCAATCGCTAATGTGAAATCGTAAATCCGAGGAAGTGATGAACCAGGAGACGCTGATCAGTCAGGAAGGGCAGTTGCAGCGGCTGTCGGTGCTGATTGCCGCAAGCTGCGTGGACATGATCGGATTCGCGATGATCCTGCCGCTGCTTCCTTTCTATGCCCTCAACTTAAGAGCGTCTCCTGCCATGATCGGGTTGATCCTCTCTTCCTTCTCGGTAGCTCAGCTTCTTTCCGCCCCGATGTGGGGGAGGGTCTCGGATAGGTATGGCCGCCGGCCGGCCCTCCTCATTGGATTGGCCGCGTCGGCGGCTGCTTATCTGGTTTTCGGGTTTGCCGATGCAGTCTGGCTCCTCTTCGCATCGCGCATCATCCAGGGCGCTGGGGGAGGCACGACGGGTGTTGCTCAGGCCTATGTTGCCGATACGGTGCCGCCCGAGAATCGTGCTCGCGCGCTCGGCTGGCTTTCAGCGGCAAGCTCCGTTGGAGTTATGGTGGGCCCCGCAATAGGTTCGTTTGCGGCGCACTGGGGACAGGCTGCTCCGGGCCTGGTGGCTGCGGGGCTTTGCCTCATCAATGTCGGCTTCGCCTGGAAGTGGCTTCCCGAATCCAAATCTCTGAGCTCTGCAGGAACGGCTGCGAGTCGGAGCCGCCCGGCTTGGGGGGCTGCGTGGATGATCCTGCGAAATCCGGGTGGACCGGTGCCGCGGCTGATTTACATCTATGCCGTGGGAATGCTGGCCTTCTCGATGCTCACGTCCGTCTTATCCCTCTACATGGGAGCACGCTTCGGATTCACGGAACAGACGATCGGTTATGTCTTCCTTTATGTGGGCCTGCTGTCCGTGGTGATGCGCTCGATGCTGCTGGGTCTGATAGTGGATCGGGTCGGTGAAGCATGGACCGTTCGCATAGGAACATTCACCCTTGTCATCGGCCTGCTTGCCTATCCGGCGGCGGGCACCCTGTGGTCGCTGGCCGCGATCATCCCGTTCGTGCCTGTCGGCACCGCACTGCTTTTTCCCTCAACCACCTCGCTCATGTCGCAGGCTTCCGCCAGGTCGGAACTCGGCACAACGATGGGCATTGCCCAGACCTACGCTGGCATCGCGCGAATGGTCGCGCCGGTGTTCGCCACCTATGTGTTCCAGCGCTTCGGTCACGCAATGCCCTTCTATGCCGCCGCGGCAACGGTGGCCCTTGTCGGTATTCTCGCCTTTCGCATCAATCCTGCCGGCGGATCTGCCACGAATTACACCAATTTCACGAAGCAAGCCCATGGTTCATGAAATTCGTGGCAGATTCGCTGCCGCGTGCCTATTATAATCAGCCAACAATTTCCTGACGAGACAGAGAGGATCGAACGTGAAGAGACCCTTCAGCCTTTTTATCTTCATGGCGCTGGCTATCTTGCCCGGCGCTCCGACGTCGGCCCAAGGCGTAATTACGAGTCCCAAGGAACAATTGGGCTTCAACATCGGTGATGACTACCAGCTTGCCAACTACTCTCAACTGGTGGACTACTGGAAGAAGTTGAGCCGCGAGTCGGATCGCATATCGATCGTCGATATAGGCAAGACGGCTGAAGGGCGCGCGATGCTGATGGCGATCATCACCTCCCCTGCGAATCATAAGAACCTCGCGCAGTTAAAGGATATATCCAGCCGCCTGGCGCTAGCCGAGGGCCTGACCGATGAGCAGGCACACGCGCTTGCCCGCCAGGGGAAGGCGGTGGTCTGGATCGATGGGGGGTTGCACGCCACGGAGGTCCTGGGCGCGCAGCAGCTGTTTGAGATGGCCTACCAAATGGTCAGCATGAACGATCCCGAGACGCTGCGACTGCTCAACGACGTCATTCTGCTGCTTGCCCCCGTCAATCCGGACGGCATGGATCTGGTATCGAACTGGTATATGCGCGAGGTGGAACCGGCAAAGAGGTCGATGGCAGGCTTGCCGCGGCTGTACCAGAAGTACATTGGGCACGACAACAACCGCGATTATTACGTTTCAAACATGCCTGAAACGGAAGCCGTGAACCGTGTTTTCTACCACGAGTGGTTTCCGCAGATCGTTTACAACCATCACCAGACCGGTCCCGCCGGAACGGTGCTTTTCGCGCCCCCGTTCCGTGATCCATTTAACTACTACTTCGATCCGCTGGTCCCGATGGGAATCGACCTCGTCAGCGCAGCCATGCACAATCGCTTCATCGCCGAAGGTAAACGCGGGGCGACCATGAGATCGGGATCCCTATACTCGACGTGGTGGAACGGCGGCCTGCGCACGACCGTGTATTTTCACAACATGATCGGCATTCTCACGGAGGCCATCGGTAATCCCACGCCAGCGAACATTCCTTTAGTCTTGCAGAACCAGCTGGCGCACCAGGATCTGCCGGCTCCGATCGCTCCGCAGCTATGGCATTTCCGCCAGTCGATCGACTATGCCATCACGGCCAATCGGGCCATCATGGACGTGGCATCCAAGTATCGGGAGGATTTCCTGTTCAATATTTATCGGATGGGAAAGAACTCCATAGAGCGCGGGAGCCGGGACAGCTGGACAATCCATCCCAAAATCATCGCTGCGGCGCAGGAAGCAGCTGCGAAGGAGCGCACGGCAGGATCCGAAGGAGCTTCAGCGGGAGGAGGGCGCTTTGGCGGTCCGGCCATCACACCGTCGAAATATTACGATATGTTGCGCCTTCCCGCGAACCGTGATCCGCGCGGCTACATCCTTCCCTCCGACCAGCCGGATTTTCTTACGGCGACTAAATTCGTCAATGCCCTGATAAAGGTAGGCATCACGATTCACAAGGCGACCCAGCCTTTCCAGGTGGCAGGCAGGAGCTACCCGGCAGGCTCCTATGTAGTCAAGTGCGCTCAGGCTTTCCGGCCGCACATTCTGGACATGTTCGAGCCCCAGGATCATCCTGACGACATCCCATATCCGGGCGGCCCGCCCAGACCGCCGTACGACAACGCCGGGTACACGCTCGCCTTCCAGATGGGTGTGATATTCGACCGCATTCTGGAAGGTTTTGAAGGCCCCTTTGAGAGGATCAGCGGGTTTGCCAAGGTGCAGGCGGGAAGGGCCCAGGACGCTGCGGGCGGTGCAGGCTACCTTTTGAGCCACCAGGTTAACGACGGCTTTGTCGCCGTGAATCGCCTGCTCGCCTCCGGCGAGGAAGTCTATTGGGTGAAGCAACCCTTCCGGTCGAATGGAAAGGATTATCCTGCAGGTACAGTGTTTGTCGCGGCAAAGCCCTCGGCCTTGCCGAAGCTGCAGAAGCTGGCTTCCGAGATCGGGCTTAACTTCGAGACAGCCGCGTCAACCCCCTCCGGCGAAGCGTTCAGACTCCGGAGGATGAGGATTGGGTTGTGGGACAGATATGGAGGATCCATTCCATCCGGCTGGGTCCGCTGGCTGCTCGAACAATATGAGTTTCCGTTCGAAGTTGTTTATCCTCCGACTCTGGATGCGGGCAACCTGGCCGGCAAGTATGACGTCTTGATTTTTGTGACAGGGGCAATCCCTCCGGCAGGCCGTGCGGGCGGTCGGGGCGCAGCCGAGGAGGGAGGCACTTTTCGAGAACAGGAATTGGATATAGCCACCATACCCATGGAGTACCGGAACCGGCTCGGATCCGTTACCGCCACAAAGACTGTCCCCCAGCTGCGGAGGTTCCTGGAGGAGGGTGGGACTGTCCTGGCCATCGGCAGTTCCACGAGCCTGGCGGAGTTCGCCAGTCTTCCCATTGCCAACGCACTGGTTGAGAGGCAGCCTGACGGCACCGAACGGCGCCTGCCGAGGGACAAGTTCTACGTACCAGGCTCCGTGTTGCGCGCCCGCGTCGATCCGACGGATCCTCTGGCCTTTGGAATGGACGACTACGCCGACGTGTTCTTCGATAACAGTCCTGTTTTTCGATTGGGACCGGATGCCTCTCTCAAGGGCATTCGGCCGGTCGCCTGGTACGACAGCAAGAAACCGTTACGCAGCGGGTGGGCGCTGGGTGAAGGTTACCTCGACCAGGGTGTGGCGGTGATTGACGCTTCAGTCGGGAAGGGGAAACTGTTTCTCTTCGGCCCTGAAATAACCTTCCGGGGGCAGCCGCACGGCACGTTCAAGTTCATGTTTAACGGGATTTTTTACGGGCACGCGGAGACGGTCACTCTGCGGTGATTGAAGCGGCTGAGTCGTGGCGCCAGGACGCGCGTAGTTATCGTCCCTTGGTGTCCCCATGAAGGATTGGGGAAACCGCTTGCCTCAGGCGAGGCACAGGATAGTGAAGTCGACTCAGTCGACGAGAAGACACGTCTCGCCCTTTGGGCTTTGCGAAAAAACGCCTTGTAGGCCCAGGGCCTGCGCCCTGGGCTGTTCTGTCGGACCCTTTCAGGGTCCTACGCCCGCGACCCGAGCTTGTGCTGGTCAGAGTCTCCCAACAACCAGGTTCACAGCGTTTTCGCGATGGGATCGTCTGTTTCGCCGCTTCGCGGCTCCGGAATCCAAGCCCCGCAGCGGCGTGCCAGGAAAGCACAGGGCGCAAGCCCTGGGAATGAGCAGCGAGTAGCAGGAAAGTCCTGAAGGGGCGAGACAAGTATCGATCACCGGTCGCCTTCGCCGACACAGCTCAAACATCTCCCCTTCCGGGCGAGGGTTGTTTATTGTCGGCGATGAATCGGTCATAGGCCGCATCAAATTGCCGCAGACTCTTGACCTCCAGCAGGCAGTCAAACAGCGCCTCCACAGTCAAGATTCGCTTTTCGGCCATGTGCCTGCCGGTGTCTGTCGACAGTACGCTCACAGACTCCAGAAAACTGCCGCGTGCCGAGATTACCGCCTTTTGGATGTCGCCTCCGTCCTCTCGATAAAACACCGACCCGGGGATTTGCCGGATGTGGACGATCTTGTAGATGCCTCCCACCCAAAGCAGGTCGATGACATCGGCATCGCGCAAGGCAAACTCTTCCGGCGTCGCGGGTGTCGGCAAAGTTGAATTGTAGATCGTCTCCCAATGTCTTTGTATGAAGGGGATATCGCTGTGCGTCTCGATCATGCCACAGATTGCCGCGGCGGTCTGGGAGTCGAGCTTCAGGTTCGCCAGAAGGAATTTCTTCGCCAGGGATGCGCCACGATAGTGATGGTGCCATGTGTCGACGCCGCCCGAAGAGGCCTCCCGATGGTCCAGCTTGGAGACGTCATGCAGCAACGCAGCCAGCTCCAGCAATGCTGTGTCCAAGCCCTCAC
>DASQID010000376.1:0-3413 GCA_035631775.1 Acidobacteriota bacterium | reverse complement strand
TCGTTCGCAGGATCCCCCAGGACCGATAGCTTCAAATTATGCCCCGGAATGGGGTGCAGCGACGATCTCCCTCGCTGCGGGGAAATTACCCACGTAGATTGCGCATCTTCTTGCGCAGCCGCTTGCGCGCCAGAGCCTGCTTGATTCTCTTCTTTTCGCCGGGCTTCAGATAAAACGAGTGCTTTTTGACATCCTTGATGATGTCTTCCTGCTGCACTTTGCGCTTGAAGCGTCTCAGCGCGCTCTCGAGCGACTCACCATCGTTCAATATCACTTCCGCCAACCTGTAACCACCTCCTTACGGACGAGCGCATACGTTACTCCTGCCTCGCACCGCTGTCAAGATTCAGCAGGCAGACGGCAGTAAAAACCTCGCTAGAACGCGAACTGTCGATCTTTATCAGGACTGGGCAAGAAGACTGCCGGCTGCCATCTGCAGTCTATTTTTTCTTGGGATCCTCCCAGCTCAGGGTGGCTTGGGAATTGACCTTGCGCCGCATTTCACGGAGTCTCGCCACTTCCGCATCCGCCAACTGCTTGTCGGCCCTGTCCAGCCTGCCGAGGGCGTCGATGGCCTTATCGAAGTCGTAGAGCGCCTCGTAGGTTTCCGCCAGATTGAGAATTGCGCGCCGTCGGCACTCAGGGCAGGGAGCTTCAGCCACCCGCGCAAAATAGGAGACAGCTTCGCTGTATTGCCGCTTGATCTGATCGATACTTCCCAGCTTGAGGCAGATCTGGTCCGCCAGGTGGCCGCTTACGCCGGCCTCCTCCATCCGTCGCAACTCACGCCACGCCGCGTCATAGTGCTGCATCTTGAAGTAGGCACCGGCCCTGCGAAACTGCATCTCAGGCCGATTGTCGAGCTCTTTGGCTTCGAGGAGGTGATCGTACTCAGAGATCGCCTGAGTGAGGTCACCGATCTCGTTTTCGTAGATCGCCGCCAGCTGCTGACGCGCCAGGAGCTCCTGCCTCCTCCCCGGAAATTCGCTGACGACCCGCTTGTAGGCTTCAATCGCATCCTTGACCTGGCGCAGGTTCAGGTAATAGATGTCGGCATTTCTGAGCAGGGCCTGCGCCGCGTGTTTGCCTTGTGGGTCGTGTTGGTAGAGGAGGGCGTTGAGTCGCAGTGCGTCTTCGTAGTTGCCCTCGCGCCAGCGGGCCTCGGCCCGCTCGAGGAGCTGTTCCGAATCTGAGTTGCATGCGGCGAGCAGGGCCGCGAGAGCGACCAGAAACAGGCTCTGCCAGCGCTGCATTACTCCGTTCCTTTCTCGCCCGCCGGTTGCTGCTCGTCTTCCACGGCGGCGATCACGGTGACACTCGCAACATAGTCCCCTTCATCCAGCTCAATGCACTTTACGCCCACGGCAGCCCGGCTCTGCGTATTGCGGATGTCCTCCGCGTGGAGCTGAATCAGTTTTCCTTGGGCCGTGATGAGCATGACCGACGAATCTTCCTGAACATGACAGGTGTTCACCACAGCGCCGTTTTTCTCGCCGACCTTTACGTTGATCACTCCCAATCCGCCACGCCCATGGCGTGGATACTCCTCGACGGCCGTTCGCTTGCCAAAGCCCTTCTCCGTCACGGTCAGGAATTGCCCGGGCCCGTTGAACGCCGACATGGCGACAACCCTGTCTCCCTCCGCCAAGCGGATGCCGATAACGCCCCGTGCGTTCCGTCCCATTTCGCGCACGTCCGACTCCGAGAACCGGATGGCTTTCCCCTGACGCGTGGCGAGGAGGACATCGTAGGAGCCGTCGGTGAGCTGGCACCCGATCAACTCGTCGTCTTCGGGAATGTGGATCGCGATGATGCCGGAACTGCGCGGATTCGCGAACTCTTTCAGCGCGGTCTTTTTGACGATTCCGTTGTGTGTGGCCATGATGACATAGGCGTTCTGGTCGAAGTTCTTGACCGCAATTATATCTGCGATCTTTTCGTCCTTTGACATGTTGACCAGATTGACGATCGCCTTACCCTTTCCGGCCGTGCCCACGTCCGGGATCTCGTAGACCTTCAGCCAATAAACCTGCCCCTTATTGGTGAACACAAGCATGTAGCTGTGGGTCGAGGCGACAAACACGTGATCGATGAAGTCCTCGTCACGCGTCGTCATGCCGATGCGTCCCTTTCCGCCGCGTCCCTGCGGGTGGTAAAGCGAGGCCGCGGTACGCTTGATGTACCCGGAGTGGGACACGGTGATGACGACGTCCTCGTCTACAATGAGGTCCTCGAGCGTGATCTCGACTTCCTCGTCCACAATCTCCGTGCGCCGCTTGTCCCCATAGGACTTCTGCAACTCCCGCAATTCCTCGACGACCACACCCTTCAGGACCTTCTCACTCGCCAGGATTTCCTTGAGGCGCGCAATCAGCTTCAGTACGTCCTCGTATTCCTGGACGATCTTCTCTCTTTCAAGGCCAGTCAGGCGCTGCAGGCGCATGTCCAGGATCGCTTGAGCCTGAACGTCGGTGAAGGCAAATTGATTCATGAGACCGTTCTTGGCAGTGGCAGGCTCCTTGGAAGCACGGATGAGCGTGATGATCTCGTCCATTATATCGAGAGCCCGCTTGAGGCCTTCCAGGATGTGGGCGCGCGCCTCGGCCTTCCGCAGATCGAAGATTGTCCTTCGCCGGACCACGTCCTTTCGATGCTCGACGAAGCAGGTGAGAGCCTCCTGGAGGTTGAGCACCCGGGGCTGATTGTCGACGATGGTGAGGAGGATGATGCCGAAGCTCGATTGCATCGGCGTCAGCTTGTAGAGGTTGTTGAGCACGACCTGGGCCGGCTCCTCTTTCTTCAGCTCGATGACGATGCGCATTCCCTCCCGGTCCGATTCGTCGCGCAGATCACTGATCCCTTCGAGCTTTTTGTCGCGCACCAGCTCGGCGACCCGTTCGATCAGCTTGGCCTTGTTGACCTGAAACGGAATCTCGGTCACGATGATGGCCTCGCGCTCCCGCGTTAGCCTCTCGATGGCCGCACGCGCCCTCAGCGTGATGACCCCGCGCCCCGTTTTGTAGGCGGCGCGGATGCCGCTCCGCCCGTAAATGAAGCCCGCCGTGGGAAAATCGGGGCCCGGTACAAGAGCCATCATTTCGTCCATCGTCGCCTGGGGATTTTCGATGAGGAGAATCGTGGCGTTGATGATCTCGGTCAGGTTGTGCGGCGGAATATTCGTCGCCATGCCGACTGCGATTCCGGACGATCCATTTACGAGCAGATTGGGAAACTTCGCCGGAAGCACGACCGGCTCCTGCAGAGAATCGTCATAGTTCGGACCGAAATCGACGGTTTCTTTGTCGATGTCCGCAAGAAGCTCGTCCGCAAGACGGCCCATCCGGATCTCGGTATACCGCATGGCAGCCGGGTTGTCGCCGTCGATGGAACCTAAATTACCCTGTCCGTCCACG
>DASQID010000375.1:0-3123 GCA_035631775.1 Acidobacteriota bacterium | reverse complement strand
AAAGATCATGCGCTTGTGTGCCGGCGAGAGCCCTTCGTTAAGCCGCTGAAGCTGGTTGGCCCGCGCCTCGGGATCGGCGGAGGTAATTTCAGGGAAATGCAGTTGGGCGAGAGCCTTGTCACGCGGGAGGAGACGAAGCTGCTTCAAAAGATAGGACGGGAGAGGATCGACCGTGTCGGGCGTCAGGCTGGTCACGGCCTGGTACATGATCTGACGCAGAGCGCGGGTGCGCAGGTCGCCCAGCTTGCGATAGATCGGCACGACGCGCCCGGAATGCACTGAGGGACCGGCGTCATCGTCGTCGAGAATCTCACACTCCGGATTCATGAAGCACAGCGCACCGTGAGCGTAATTGTCGCGCCTGACCTGGCCATAAACCACCAACCTCATCCCCGCCCGATAGACGTACCGCAGATACGGCTGATTGAAAAACTTCAGCCGGACGCTCCCGGTACCGTCGCGCACCAGCACTTCGAATACCGAAATGCGCCGTCTGCCGGAATCGAATCCTCCGATGCTGCAGACCTCCGCCCGCGTCAGAACCCACTCGCCTTCTCGCAGCGATGCCAGCGGCTGAAAACGCGTCCGATCCTCGTATCGGAATGGAGGGTAATCGATCAGATTGGCTATGGAGTGAATGCCGTGGGCTGCCAGCATCTCCGACCGCCGCGGACCTATCCCCTTGACGTACTGCACGGGCGTGTCAAGTCTGAGCGCGCCGCGGCCGGCGTCACCAGGTGCGCGTGGCATGATCTGCATTATATGCGGCTTCATTGCAATGGCATATCTCGTTTGCTATAAATGGACTTCCATGCGCTTCAGATTTTTTGAGAGTCTTCGAATTCGACTGCTCAGGGCCGGACTAGTCATCGTCTTGCTCCTCTTATTTCTAACTGCCTGCGGCGGGCGATCGCTAAACAAAAACGTCGCTCAGGATCTGGTCGCCCAGCTCTCATCCGACACTCTGCATAAAGAAGACGTCTACATAGAGTCGGTTACGCAGACCGGGGAGAGGAGCGCGATCGTTGAAGCAAAGCTGCAGACCGCCTTCAGATTTGAAAAAATCCATGGCCGATGGGTCATAAAGGAGGTTCGGGTTGGGCGCGCTCAGTGGCAAAGCCTCGACGAGTTCCAAAGGGCACTCGACAGCATTAAGACCGAGGATACCAAGAAGCTCCTCGAGAAAGTGGCGGAAGCGATCGAAATGTACCGGAAGAAAAATGGCGGCCTGCCGGCTTTTACGGATTTTGTTTCTCTTACGAATGTCTTGAACCCGGACTACCTCACGCCCCTTGTGCGATTGGACGCCTGGCAGCATCCGCTCACGGCGGAGAGGATCGGTTCCGATGGCGTGAGACTGATGTCAGCGGGGCGGGACGGAAAACTCGGCACTTCCGACGATATCGTGCTCTCGAGAAGGTACTGATTCAGCCACGAATTAGTTTCGTCAAAACTCCACGAATTGCCCGCCTAGTCAGGCCCCCGGAGGTGCCCAAGCCAGTAGCCGGTGGCGTAACCCATGCGGATTGGACATCCAGAGGCTTTTTGTGGGCCCTGCTCACTCCCCAACAGGCACCGCAGGCAGAGGAACACCCTTAACCGCCATCAATAAAAAGAACATCTCCATGGTTGAATTCCTTTTGAATCACGGAGCAGACCCGAACCGGGCGGGTTCAGGTGATGCTACCCCGCTATGGAAGGCCATTCGCGACGAAAACAACTCCATATTCGAATTCCTTTTGAACCATGGAGCGGACCCAAACCGGCCGGATTCACATGGTGATACCCCCCTGCGGATGGCCGCTGGCTGGAGAAAGAAATCCATGGTCGAATCCCTTTTGAAGCATGGCGCGGACCCGAACCTTCCCGGTTACGGAGGCTATTATCCTCTCGATGGTGCCGTTAGTAACAAGGAGATCAAGAGTATTCTGATCAACGCCGGGGCGACGAAACGTAAGCCCTGAGGTGTAGTAGCCGGAGGGTGGCGCACCGTCGCCCCCCTGTTGATCTGACTTTCGGCGTATCGGCAACGTGTCCGGACTGAAGCCGCGGACCCAATTGATAGCAAGGAATATCCCGCTCGCAGTGTTGAGTCTCCCCCACGCGTCGTCGGTCGCGTGCCTTATGTCATGCCCGCGCCGCTGCGAAACCAAATGAGTAACGTGGATTACGGAATTCGTCGCTTGAAAAAACAAAAGGGATGCCCCCAAAGCGGGGAGCATCCCGGAATTTTTCTGCCTGCTGCCGTGCTGCTTATTCCGCGGCAGGGGCTTTCTTCCGCTTTCCTTTGCCCTTCTCCTTTGTCTCTTCCTTCTTGGGAGCCTTTTCTTCCTCGGCGGCTGCGGCGGGCTTTTCTTCCTTCTTCGCCTTCTTGCCCCCTTTCCCTTCTTCCTTCTTGGGGGGCTTGAACTCGCTGCCGATCAGTTCCAGAATGGCCATCTGGGCGCCGTCCCCGTCGCGAAAGCCCAACCGTATGATGCGTGTATATCCGCCACTGCGCTGGGCGAAACGGGGGGCAATTGTTGAGAACAGCTTCGACACGATCTCTGGGTCCTTTACGAAGGTCAGTGCCTGTCTCCGGGCATGAAGGGACTCCTTCTTACCCAAGGTGATCATCCGCTCTGCGATCGGGCGCACAGCCTTGGCGCGCGGCAGAGTGGTGCGAATACGCTCCTTATCGAAGAGCGAGGTGACCATGTTGCGGAACATCATTATCCGATGTGCTGTTTTCCTTCCCAGTTTCTTACCAGCGACTCGATGTCTCATGAATCCGGTCTCCGTTCTGCTTCACCGTGAGCGTGCCCGCTATTCCGCCTTTGGCGGGAGAACAGGTCTTCCCTCCGTGTCGAGTTTCATGCCGAAAGACAGTCCCATCTCGGAGAGAATCTCCTTGATTTCATTCAAGGACTTGCGCCCGAAGTTTTTCGTTTTGAGCATCTCAGCCTCGGTCTTCTGAACCAGCTCTCCGATGGTCTTGATGTCGGCGTTCTTAAGGCAGTTGTAGGAACGCACGGAAAGCTCGAGCTCTTCCACGGAACGCTTCAGGTTATCGAACATCCGCTCGGCCTCGCGATCTACCTCCTCCTCCTCTTCTTCAGGCTGCTCTTCGAAGTTGATGAAGAT
>DASQID010000374.1:0-7761 GCA_035631775.1 Acidobacteriota bacterium | reverse complement strand
GTGTTTTCCTTGGGCCTTCCTTGGGGGGATGAGTCCGTTCCTCAAACCCGCCGAGGAGGGGGAACGCCTCGACGATTATCGTCCAATTCTCCGGCACCTTTATTTCTATGCCGCCCCAGAAGGCGAACGTGTGCAACACCGCCTCGGCGGCCTGCATGGTGGCATCGCGCAGATCTATTTCGCACCCACCCATGATAGCCGTTAGTTCGCCCCCGCGGAAATCCTCAAACCTGCAGTTGCGTTCGACACCTCCCATGATTGCAAGGGCGGAGAGGATTGAGTTCCCCTCTTCGGGCACGCTCCTGCGCTGTGCGACCTGCCAGATCATTGCGATTCCCAGGAAAACAAGAACCAGCGGCCAGAGATCCCAAACCCTGAAGCGCAGCAACTCCAGGTTTTTGAGCAAGAGTAGAACGCCGAAGGCAGCAATCATCAAGCCGATCAAGCGAGATGGCACCTCCGACGCCTGAGTAAGCTTCATCAATCCGAAGAGGATCAAGAGTGCAGGCCAAAGCCTGAGGACGTCTCCTGCGGGCAAAATGCCCACGTTGTCCAGGGTAAACAAAATCCCCACGATGATTACAAGCACGCCGAACACCAGCTGTGGGGTCGGTCGAACGGATGGTCTGCTTTCCACGGGAGTTTCTCCTATTTGTCCGGAACTCAGCCGATTACGACAAGAAACGGCATCAAGTAGCGACACAATCCGGGCCAATCCAGAGAGGCGAGTCGGTGGAGTGCAAACAGGCTTCCGATCAGGGCAAAAGTGGCACCACCTACAAGCAGTGGATTGACCGGCCCATCTATTCTCTCTCTCATTCCGGTTCCTCCTGGCAGATCTTCTTCACGACTGAACAATACGGGGAGGAGGCCGGAAACGCACACTGTTTTCGGTCAGTGGTGGAATGATACCGGCGAGCGGCTTTCAGAAGGAGCAGGCGGCATGAGGATTTATGATTGACGATTTACGATTGACGATTGAAAGCCCGGCAGGTCGTCAATCGTCAATCGTAAGCCGTCAATTGTTGCGGGCCCTCCGGAGCCTGACCTGATGCGCGATTTGTCGCCTACTGCGCACCGTTTGCTGCCTGCTGCTGCCTTGTGTCCGCCACCGACTTGACTATCTGCTGATAGATTGCGTCGGCGAAATCGGTATTATGGTGGGCTCCGGCTTTATCCACCTGGTCGAGCGCCGCCTGCAGCTGATCCACCAGAGCATTGAGAGCGGCGGCGTGCTCTCGACGGCTCTTGAGCGACTTGCGCAGTTCGTCTATTGCCGCGCCGGCTTTCGCGCGGGCGTTTCGGGCGTCGTCTTTCCACATCTGCAGCATGTCTCCATAACCCTTGTCATGGCAGGTTTCGCACTGCGCAGTCAGGTTTGCGGTGGTTTGGGGCTTGCTGAGGTCGTGGCAGTTCTCACACTCCAGACCGGCCATCAAGGTTGGAGGCGTGCCTGTAAGCCCGGGCAGGCTGGGGCTCTTGCCCTGTCTAAACTGAGCCTGTGTGACATGGCATCCGGCACATGAGGGCACCGGACCGCGGCCGCCGGTGTGGCACGAGCTGCAGTTCAATTCGGTGTGGATCCCCTCCAGCTTGTACGGATGGTCCGGCGTTATCTGTTTAGCCGTCCCAGCAGGGATTCCATCTGCAATCGGCAACTGGAACTCGTGACAGACCGTGCAGTCCTTGCGGATTGCTCCCTTGTCGTTGCTGACATGTTTGTTATCGTGACATCGATAGCAGCCGTCGAAGACCATGTGTCCGATGTTGTCGGGATGCGTTTTCCAGTCGACTTTCATCTCCGGGAAGAAGTTCCTTCGGTAGATCGTACGCAGTTCGTCGATTGCCTGGTTGATGGAACTCTGGCGCGTCGCAGCGAGCTTGGGATCGTACTTCTGATAGAAGTCCCGGATATAAGATGCAATCCGATCGTTTGCCTCCCCGGTGCTGGCGTACGGCTCCGTCAACGCCTCCACGGCAACCTTCTTCAGGAACGGCATGGTGCGGTCTAGCCGGCCGGTTTCGAGGCTGATGTTGACCGCCCGGTCAGGCGGTTGGATGATATGCGTCGGCCGGTTGTGGCAATCGATGCAATCAATTGTGCGCATCTCGCCGGGAGGGGGAGGATCCTCTGAGGTCTTCCCATCGGAGCGGAACACAGAGGAGGCCCCCGATGGATAGGTAGCCTTCACCCATGGGATGACCTGGCGTTCGGAGTCCGTTGCTATGTATTGAATCTTTTCGCTCAAAGCCATGTGGTAGTGGATGCCGCCGGCGGGACCCATGGAAGAGTCCGCACCTCCTGTTTTCACCAGCACACGGATTTCCCGCCGCGTGTTCGTCTCGTCCGCCGCGTAGTGCACTCGGGTGCGGAGTTGTGCGCCGTAAAATTTAGCCGGCCAGTGACATTGCTCGCAGGTTTCACGGGCGGGCCTCAGGTTTTTGATGGGGGTCGGTATCGGGCGCGAATACGTGTTGAAGGTGACCGCCAGCACTTGTCGCACGCCGCTGATCTTGGACTTGACGTACCAACTTGCTCCCGGACCGATGTGACATGCTGCGCAGCTGACGCGCGCGTGCGGCGAGTTGAGATAGGACGTGTGTTCGGGGCTCATGACAGAATGACACACCTGCCCGCAGAACTGAGTCGAGTCGGTGTAGTGGTAACCCTCATAACTGCTCACGCCTACGAGGGGAATTACTACCATGGTTCCCAGAATCACCACGCCGAGCGTCCTGCGATGGTGCAGATTGTTCAGATCGATCTGGGGGAATCGCGGGTATTCCTTCACTTCGGGAGACAGCCTTCGCCTGCGGCGGCGCTCTGATACCCATCCGATTGGAATTAATATGAGTCCCATGACGAGGACTGCTGGAAGGATGAGGAATGTCCAGAGGCCTGTGTATGGATTACTGGTACCGGAGAAGAGTTCGAGAAGCTGAAAGGCAATGAAGAACAGAACCGCCAGGATCGACAAGATCGATCCTGAGATAGTCACAGGGTTCTGCCAAATGGATCTGACTCTTTGCATTGGAATCAACTCCTCGGTAATCCGCTTTGCTTTGAGAGATCGCGGCCCGGATCTTTTTACCTCAATTCCTGCAGCAAAGGTGTGAAAATCAGCGCAGGATCACGCGCGGACTGGCTGACTCGGGAATTCACTCGATAACAGAGGGGGGTGGATCCGTAGTAAGTCCTCAGAATCCGGTCTGGAGTGAAGAACTGCCACGAATTTCCCGGAGGGGCATAGCCGCAACCAAATTGGGGCCCGCGTTCCTTCGTGATTGCGGTGGCTCTTCTTAAAAAGCCACCGCAAAGACGCTAAGGCGCAAAGACAGGCTGCCGTATCCTTGCTGAAATGGCAAGGATTTGAACGTTAGTAGTACGAATGACCCCTGTCTCCCGGTTTCTCGTGTAATTCGTGCAATCGTGGCAGAGTTTGTCCATTGGGACCGACGGCTAGGCCGGCTTCTTGTGATCGTGTACCTTCTTTACAGCCTCCGCGAAGTTAAAGCTCTTAAAAGTCGGGCTCTTTTTGTTGTGGCAAGCGACACAATCCTTCTCAGTCGGAACCTTGAGACCCGCCGCTATGGATTTGGCCTTGTCTTTCATGACGCCGATGGCCTTGTAATCGGATCCGGGACCATGGCAGGCTTCACACTGGATACCCGCCAACTCTGTCTTACCGGCGGTGGTATGGCATTCCGTACATTCTTTCTTGGCCTTCTCCTCCGGCTTCAGGGAGTTGAAGGCTTTTGCGTGCTTGGTTTTCGACCACGAATCGTACTGAATCTTGTGACAAAGCTTGCACTTGTCGGCGCCGATATATGTGGGTGCAGCATAGGCTGCCGAAACGGCAACAGCGATCAAGATCGGGAGGCAGACCAAGTGAAAAGAACGAACCTTCATGTTGCTTCCTTTCTCTGAGCGGCGAATTGATTTCGGATTTGAAGCCGAGCTTTTTCTAATGCCTGTGCTGCGTCAAAGTCAAGCACCTTGCCGCCGGGCCGGCGACAGATTCTTCAATGCCAGATGTATTTGCTGTAAATCCAGAGGCTTGTTGAAATAATCGTCAATCAGTCCGGCATCGATGGGCAGCTCATTCAGCTGAAATGCAGTCACGAGGAATATGACTGCATCAGGGTATGTCTTCCGTACCAACCGGGCAACGGCCAGTCCGTCCAAGTCGGGCAATTGGTAATCCAGTAATACGACATCGTATCCTGTCTTTTCAAGAAAAGAGACGGCATCGTTGCCGGTGAAGGCAGGCTGAACATTGAATCCCCACTTCGAGAGGGAGCTGACGAGGGACCAGTTCAGCAGTTTATCGTCTTCGACTACGAGTACGCTCATATTCACTCTTCTCATGACCACCGCAACAGCCCTCGTAGGGGGAAGCAACTCCCTTGCCAAGGGGCATTAACTGGTCTTAACCTCGAAAAATCAAAGACATAAGGCATCAACGCTCTGATCTCGAGCTTGCATTCGCTGTGTCAAAAGCCGACTCGCAGTTGCGGCTGCGGGGCATTCCCCCCAAAACCTGCAACGGCGACTGACGATTTACGATTGAAAGATCCCCTCTCCTGATCGGGCGTTGCCCTGCCCATCCATGGGGCATTTGACGCACTCTTGGATGAATGTCTTCGAACTGGACGCAGAGTGGATCCAGGATCTCCCCAATCAATGCCTTGATATGAAACAACTAACAGCGACATCGTTTCGGCCTTCCTGGAACCGACATGCGGAACGGGGATTGCCTTAGTGTTATGAAAACAAGTGAACTGATTCCTGCCGGGAGCTGAGGAATCGTTGATTCCAGGTGGAGGGACAATGAGCGATTCGAACCGCGGCGATATCCGGATCGCTGCTCACTTGTGCAAGGGCTGTTCCCTCTGTGTCGCGGCCTGTCCACCTTCTGTGCTGGTTCAGAGCAATTTCCTGAATCGCCAGGGGTATTATGCGATATCGTACATCGGCTCCGGATGCACCGGCTGCGGGATCTGCTTCTATGTCTGTCCCGAACCGGGGGCGATCACGGTGCTCATAAGAAAAGGTGAACCTGCAGCAAAGGCGATCTCGGCCTGACTCGGACCAGACATTTCACTTCAAGGGTTAGGGAGGCGTTAGATGCGCCGATTGATGAAAGGGAACGAGGCTGTCATCCACGCGGCCGTCTGTGCCGGATGCAAAGCCTTTTTTGGTTATCCGATCACTCCTGCCAGCGAGATCGCGGAAGCAGCTTCCTTTTACTTGCCCGAGTCCGGCGGTGTATTCGTGCAGGCGGAGAGCGAAATCGGGGCCATCCAAATGGTCTTCGGAGCGGCTTCTGCCGGCGTTCGCGCCATGACAGCCTCGTCAGGTCCTGGCATCAGCTTGATGCAGGAGGGAATCTCTTACCTTGCCGGCGCCGAGCTGCCTTGCGTCATAGTAGACATCATGCGAGGCGGGCCAGGGCTGGGAAACATCGGCCCGGAGCAAAGTGATTATCTGCAGATGGTCAAGGGAGGAGGGCACGGAAATTATAAGGTTGCGGTCTTTGCCCCCAACAGCGTTCAGGAAATGTGCGATCTGACGATCCACGCCTTCACGATCGCGGACCGCTATCGGAATCCTGCAGTGGTGCTTGCCGATGGTGTGCTGGGGCAAATGATGGAAGCGATAGAGCTGCCCGAAGCAAAGTCGGACGAGCCCGAAAAAGACTGGGCCGTCAAAGGCGACGCTGCAACCCGTAAGAACCTCATCACCTCAATCTATCTGCAGCATGAGGAACTGGAAGCCTATGTCCGGAAGCTTCAACAGAAATACCAGGAAATGGAAAGTCAGGAATGCAGGTGGCAGGAATTCGGCACTGAAGATGCCGACATACTCCTGGTAGCGTACGGCATCAGCAGCCGAGTCGCGCGTGCGGCTGTCGATTTGGCACGCGAACACGGGTTAAAGGCGGGGCTCTTTCGACCGATCAGTCTTTATCCATTCCCGCTGAAGCGTCTGCATCAACTCGCCGGCAAGGCATATTCGGTGCTCGTTGTGGAGCTCAGCAACGGGCAGTTGCTTGAGGATGTTCGATTGGCGGTGAATGGCATTACGCCTGTGCGCTTGCACAATCGAATGGGCGGCATGATCCCCACTGCCGAAGACGTGCTGGAAGTCATCAGACAGATGGAGAGCGAGTGTGTGGGTAACTACGCATAGTAAGCCTGCAGCTTTCTACGACCGGTTCGAGCGAAAGGGCGGGGATACGGAGACGACGCACTACTGCCCTGGGTGCGGACACGGGGTATTGCATAAGCTTGTCGCCGAAGCGATCTCGGATCTCGGGATTCAGGACCGTACGATCCTTGTCAATCCCGTCGGATGTTCTGTCTTTGCGTATTACTATCTGGATATAGGCAACATCCAGGCATCTCACGGACGGGCCCCGGCTGTCGCTACCGGCATTAAACGGGTGCGCCCCGAGAGCATCGTCCTCAGTTATCAAGGTGATGGAGATCTGGCCGCGATCGGCGGCAATGAAATCCTTCACTCTGCAAACCGTGGGGAGAACATTACTGTCTTTTTCGTCAACAACGGTATTTACGGCATGACCGGCGGTCAGATGGCCCCGACCACGCCACTGGGTATGAAGACGATCACATCACCGTACGGGCGCAGGGAGCGGGTAGAGGGATTCCCGATGCGCATGTGCGAGCTTCTTGCCACGCTCGACGCTCTGGTATACATCGAGCGTGTTGCGCTGACGGATCCCAAGCAGCACATGAGAGCGCGAAAAGCGGTTCGACGTGCGTTGCAGAACCAGATCGATGGTCTGGGATTCTCATTCGTTGAGGTACTGGCGGGTTGCCCGACCGGATGGAAACTGACGCCACAGGAAGCGATCAAATGGGTTGAAAAGAATATGATCCCGATCTTCCCGCTGGGCGTCTACAAAGACCGGACGGCCGCGGCCAAGACTGCGGCTACTCCGGCGCCGGCTGCAATAGAGATCGCTTCTACCGAGGGGGACGAGAAGAAAGGCGGAACGCAGATTGATGCTACTGTCGGAGCGCTTGCACGGGGCGAGGCACCGCCGGTTTCAATGAAAGTCAGCGGATTTGGCGGCCAAGGGGTCCTGTTCATGGGGATCGCCCTTGCGGAGGCAGGCATGCGCGAAGGATTGCAGGTTTCTTTCATCCCCTCCTATGGCCCTGAAATGCGCGGCGGCACTGCACACTGCCACGTCCGCATGTCGCTCAACCAGATTGCCTCGCCACTGATCAACCGTCCATCGAGCGTGATTGCCTTCAATGAACCTTCGATCGAGCGCTTTGCACCGGAACTTCTCCCAGGAGGCCTCTTGATGATGAACTCCTCCATGGTGAAGAAGGGGCCTGAGCGCACGGATATCAAGGTGGTCTGGGTCCCCGCCACTGAGGCCGCCAATGACCTCGGCAATGCAAAAGTGGCCAACATGGTGATGCTCGGCGCGTACTTGCAGGAAACCAGGGCATTGGATCCGGAGTCTGTCCTGACTTCCCTGAGCGAACACGGCATGCGGTCGGATCTATTGAAGTTCAACCGGCTCGCGCTGCAGGTGGGCCGAGGCCTCGTCGCTTCCTCCTAACAAATTAATAAGGTGTCAGGCTTAGGGCTGGCGCAAGAATAACTTCACATTTTGCTGCTGGCCTGCGGGCCGCAGCCTGAAAGGGCGCGGCGGCGGGCGGGCATCTGCTTCGTTGCCGCTCCTCGACGATATACACCGATATCGCCTGCGTCGCGGCGCC
>DASQID010000373.1:0-12081 GCA_035631775.1 Acidobacteriota bacterium | reverse complement strand
TTCGCGGCATCGCGTCTTTGCCCTGGCTCTTAAGAGAGACGCCGCTGTGCCGCGCTGCACTGTATCATGGTCTCTCCTCATTTCTGTTGCATTGAGTGATCATCTCGTACTAGAGTCCTAGTTGCCCCTCACAGCTTCGCCGCGGATCGGCCACTTGATCCTGCAGGACGGAGTATCCTCCATGGTGCTTCTGATGGCGGAACCCTGGGTCTCGCAACCCTTCCTCGTGCTCCGGCTTGAGCAAATTCTGATTCGACTTGCATGCCCCGTGCCGTCAGCCGATCCAATTTCTCCTTCTGCACCATTGGCCGTGGCCTTTTGTGGTTTTTACCGAGATCAGTCCTCAGGTGGGCGCATCCAGATTGCTTGAGAAAGGAAACCTTAATGAGACGCACATTTCCATGGATTTGCCTTTGTTTGTCCCTTCTACTCATTTCAACCCAATTGATGGCGCAGCAGGCGAGCGGCGAACCGGCAGCGCGACAGGCGTCTACAAACCGCCTGATCACGTTCAACGGCACACTCAAAGACAGTAACGGACTACCGCGCGTTGCGAATATCGGGATTACCTTCGCATTGTATGCATCGCAGGAAGGCGGAGAGCCGCTGTGGCGGGAGAGCCAATCCGTTCAGACGGATGAGCAAGGGCTTTACACCGCCTTGCTCGGCTCAACAGAAAAAGAAGGCTTACCCCTGGAAGTGTTCAACGATGGGAAGGCTCGATGGTTGGGAGTGCAGGTACAGGGAGAGAAAGAGCAGCCACGGGTACTGCTGGTCGCGGTGCCATACGCACTGAAGGCGGCGGACGCAGACACGGTCGGCGGCAGGCCATTGACATCGTTTGTCCTCTATGAGGACCTGGCGAAAATCATCGAAAAGCAGGTCACCCCTGCAATGATCGTTGCGCAGAATGCAGTTCCCGGACCCGGCGTCGCTGTGAAAAACGGATTTTCCGGTGTTGGCAACAGCAGTTCGTCAGCTTCGAGCAGCCAAATGCTTTCAGGAGGCTCAGGACCTCCTCGAGTCGGCGCATACGAGGCAAATAGCAATACCGGATACGGTCTGAGCACTGCTCCTCAAACAAGCGGGTCCAATAACTCCTACTTCGGCTACAGCGCCGGTTCCTCGACTGTCAGTCCCGCCGCCTCTAACTCCATCTTCGGTTCCTACGCCGGCTATTCGAACGGATCTGCCTCGGAAAACTCCTACTTCGGATTCGACGCCGGCTACTACTCTACGGGGGGTGACAATGCCATGTTTGGCGCCTGTGCCGGATGTTGGGGTACCACGGTGAGCTATAACTCTGTCTTTGGTGCACGCGCCGCCAATTTTTTGAGTACTGGTTCAAATAACTCCATTTTCGGGCATCAGGCAGCTTATAACATCGGCGCCGGCAGCGACAATGCCTTCTTCGGCCGACAAGCCGGCTTCTCTAACACGGCAAACGAAAACTCGTTCTTCGGCACACAGTCCGGGTCCAGCAATTCGACCGGTGGTTCCAACGCCTTTTTTGGGTATCAAGCGGGCAGGGCCAACACCACAGCTCCAAGCAATTCATTCTTTGGCTATCAGGCCGGACAGGCCACTACGACTGCCGGCCACAACGCTTTTTTCGGAACACAGGCCGGTTACTCCAACATTACAGGCGCCGGCAACGCCCTCTTCGGGGATTCGGCCGGATATTCCAATACTGCCAACTACAACTCCATGTTCGGTTGGCAGGCCGGTTATTATAACACGTCAGGCACGGCCAACTCCTTCTTCGGGGATGCCGCAGGCCATGCCAATACCTCCGGCAACTACAACTCCTTCTTCGGGGACTCCGCCGGCGCGGCCAACACGACTGGAAACTTGAACTCCTTCTTCGGCGCGAGCGCTGGAATAGCTAACACTACCGGCTATTGGAATAATTTCTTGGGTTACCAATCAGGATTTTCTAACACCTCTGGTAACGGTAACAACTTTCTTGGTTACCTGTCCGGATATGCCCACACATCTAATGGCGGCAACACGTTCCTCGGAGATCAAGCCGGCAAGAACGAGATCGATGGCATCACAAACTCCTTCTTTGGGGCGCAGGCCGGCCTGTCGGTCACCCACGGAGGGAACAACACCCTGCTGGGTGCCTACTCGGACGGTGCGGCAGCCATCAGCAATGCGACGGCGCTCGGATATCGCGCAAGCGTAACCCAAAGCAACAGTCTCGTCCTCGGCAGCATCAACGGAGTCAATGGCGGGCCCGCAGATACCAAGGTCGGCATAGGAACGACCGCTCCCGTCAGTCACCTGAATATCGTTTCCACTTCAACCGCTTCTCCTCGAGGCGTCGCAAACGAGCAGTACAACAACGGCATGGACGGTGTCCAGTTTCGCGGCAGAAAAGCTCGCGGCACTCCCGCCGCTCCTGCCGCGCTTCTAGCCGGCGACGTATTGGGGAACTACGTTTTCGACGGGCATGACGGCTCAGCCTTCGGTACCGGCGTTCAAATCCGTCCCGTGACCGAGGAGGCGTGGACGCCCACTGCCCACGGCGCCTATCTGGCTTTGTGGACCACTCCCCCTGGTACAATCACCAATACGGAGAAACTGAGAATAACCGGCTCCGGCTATGTCGGCATCGGGACAACCACCCCAACCGAACGGCTTCATGTGATCGGCAACCTTAGGATTTCAGGCGCCTATCTGCAAGGCGCCCCCGAGGAGCCTGTCCCAGACTATGTTTTCGAACCGGACTACAAGCTGATGCCGATTGAAGAGCTGCAGAAGTACGTCCAGAAGGAGAAGCATCTTCCGAACGTCCCGAACGCCATGGAGATCAAGGAAAAGGGCATGAACCTCGGCGAACTGCAGATGAAGCTTCTCGCGAAAATCGAGGAACTCACGCTCTATACCGTGCAGCAGGCAAAGACCAATCAGGAGCAGAAGGCTGCGCTCGATCGCAAGGACGCCGAAGTCGCGACGTTGAACGCACGTCTCGCAGCGCTAGAGAACATGATGGACCGACTGGCCAAGCAGGAGCAGAAGTAGCAGGTTCGCAGACTCAACCTGCTTGTTCGGACCTGAGCCGCTCTTCGGGGCGGCTCATTTCCCTTGTTTCCCTTCCATTCCAGCCACCCTCACTCCATAGGTCTATACTAATCCGCTAACAAGACGCTTGCCTCTCTACACTCCGCAGCAGGCACGGACAATCCGGGAGCGGGATGAGAGTATCCGTGAATGATGGACACGCCTGGCAGCGTAGGAGAATTCCCGATAGAGAATTCTGGTCTGTCTGCCATTCCGGTGGCTGTTAGAAACACCGAAAGTTGGAGAGGATTGCAGGCCACCCCTGCCCAGAAAACAGATGCAAGAGAATCTGTTTACCAACACCGCTATCCAGAGGCGAACGGCGTTCCCTGCATTGATCCGGGAATGTCATAGCCGCCAAGCTGCAGCAATGTGGGCGCAACGTCCAACAGCCGGGCGTTACCGATCTCACCTCTCAAGCTGTTGTCAGGAGCCGATAGGATGAAGGCGCCAAACTGCGCATGATTGCAGGCATCGGGCCCCGTATCGTTCTCCTGCGCATGGATGCCCGGATAACCGACGCTTCCAATAGAGCGCCAGAAGAGACCTCCAAAGTGGACAATCAGATCTGGGGCGATGTTATTTACCGACCTATAAATCTGCTCGGGCTTGAAAACCTGCGTCCCCATCGGCTTCCCGTTTTCGTCAACCGTGGCTTCCAGGCTGGCTTTCACCTCATCACGGAAAGTCTCGTAGTCTGCCTTCTCAATCACGCCGTGAGGCTCGCGACCTTTAACATTGAGAAAAATCCGTGCATAATACCCTCCCTCGCTCCACACCCTTGTCTTCTCCCAATCGACAGCCAGCTTATTGAATGCGGTGATTTCGTCGGGATATCGGTCCAAGACTAACCAGTTCTCACGAATCAGCCATTCGTTGATGCAAAAACCGCCGTTGAGCCTCTGCGCGCCATGATCGGAAGCAACCATCACGATGGTATCTTCGTCAAGCAGATCAAGAATCCTGCCGACCTCCTGGTCGAGATACAGGTAATACTCGCGGACGACCCGCTCGTAGCGACTCCCTGGAACAAACTGAACATGCAACGGATCGTGAAATTGCCAGAATCCATGGTGGATGCGGTCCAAGCCGATTTCAACAAACTGAAAATAATCCCAATCCGAATTCTTGAGGAAGTGCCGCACCACCTCAAAGTGCTTGCGGCTCATTGCATAGATTTCCTCGAGCAGCCAGTCCTTTTCATCGGTGCGGAACTCCTTGACATCCACAGGGTAGGCTCCCACGAGCTTCTCAATCTGGACTTGGGCGGATGCCGGGTAGGTATACAGGTTCTTGTCTGGATCTGGCGTGAGGAAGCAGCCGACACAAATCCCGTTAATTTTGCGGGGTGGATACGACGGAGGAACGCCAATGATGATCGATCTTTTCCCCTCACGAGCTACCTGGTCCCAAATAGCAAATTGGGGAATCGATTTGGAGTTCACAGTCCCCAACGCACTATAGGAATAGTCCCTTCGGTTGCGGAATCCATAGATCCCCAGCGAACCGGGATCCTGGCTCGTGGCAAGGCACATCCACGCAGGCACTGTTATGGGGGGAATCACGCTTTCCAGCCGCCCAAAGCACCCTCGCGCCATCAGGCCTCGGAAATTCACGAGATGTTCGTCTTTCAGCAGAAGCTCAGGTGCAGCACAATCCAATCCGATTACCAGGATTCTCATGATCCCCCTGCAAACGCCCGGCGAGAAACGAGCTGAACATCAAGTCAATCGTTGCGATCGAAGCGCCGGAGAGTACGAATCCATCCTAATGTGATACGCCGACCTACACCTCACTCGATATATCCCAGCCCTTTGAGCCGCTTCATCACTTCTTCCTCTTCTTCGGCAGACGGCTCCTCCTGCTTGCGAAGCTCCCTCTCCAAGACGTGCGTGATGAATTCCTCCACCGAACTGTAACCCGACTCCTCAGCATGTTTCCTGCAACGGTCGATCAACCCCACATCCAACTGCAATTTTGAATCTATCACGTTCGACTCCTTAGCGTTTTACCCCTCGACATTCTCCGGCTTCCTTGGTGCCGCGTTGAATCAGCCAAGGTCGATGGCTGGGGGCGCGGATGAATTAGGATATGCAAGAGAGGGGGCTTCAGCAAGCACTCAAAGCGCCAGGTAACCCTCGTGCATCGCCGCGCACTGCCAACCTGCCCAATCGGCGTGGCTACGCTATTGCCAAAGCTCTGCATTTCGAACGCCACCAGCCTTTACTCACTTGACTCGAGAGTAGTATCGTAGCCCGAAAGTCCTTGCCGTTGAGCCGGCAGCAAGAGGTAATCCACCCGATGGTTGATCACCCAACTCTGAAACGCCCAGCACGCGAAACCGCCGTTTCCGAAAAGACTTCCATTGGAAGACGAACACACAAGAATACCCAAAAGCTCACCCAGAAATCCCGTGTTTCTGTTTTCCTCGGCTCGACTGGAGTGCCGGCTGCCTTCCTAGCTATCGCTGTCCTTTTAGTCTACTCAAACAGCATGCGCGGGGTATTTGTCTTCGATGACATCCCCAGGATATTGGAAAGCGATGTTGTCCGGCTGCCGGGTTGGACATGGGAACGGTTTCGTGGATTGTTTCTATACGCAAGGCCGCTCTCGGACCTGACGCTTCGATTGAATTTCCAATTCAGCCAGTTCAACACCTGGAGTTATCACCTGTTCAATATCGCTGTCCACCTTCTGTCTGCCCTCGTGCTGATGGCTCTTGCTCGGATATGCTTCCGGCTTGTCGGCACCGACCAATCGCACTCCCGCGCAATGAGTTTCGCCGTCGCGCTACTTTGGGCGCTCCATCCCCTGCAGACACAGGCGGTCACCTACGTCTACCAGCGTGCCGAATCGCTGGGTGGTCTCTTCCTTTTATTGACCGTGTACTGCGCAGCTTCGGGACTTTCCTCAATCCAGGATGAAACCCGACGCAATCGCTGGTTTTCCGGCTCGGTGGCAGCCTGCGCAATCGGCCACCTGTGCAAGCAGACGCTCTTCACCGCCCCGCTGGCCGTACTGGCGTTTGATTACTGTTTCATCGGCGGCAGCCTATGGTCAATTCTGCGGCGCTCCTGGCGGCTCTATCTCGGGCTCGGCCTTACCTGGTTCATAGGCGCGGGACTGATCTTAGCCACGAGTATGGATGAGACCGTGGGGTACTCCATGAAACGCGTCACGATGCTGGGATATCTGCTCAGCCAGCCCGGTGTCATACTGCATTATTTGCGTCTGTCCTTGTGGCCGGACACCCTGTTGCTTAACTACAACTGGCCGGCTGCCCGATCGATCCAATCCATACTGCCGCCGCTGCTCGTTATCGCCGGGCTGCTGGCGGCCGTTCTCTATGCACTGAGGAGACCTGAAAAACGGTGGCGCGCCTTTGGCTTCCTGGGCGCATGGTTTTTCATCACTCTCGCCATGAGTTCGAGCTTCTTCCCCATCAAGGACCTTGCGTTCGAGCACAGGATGTATCTGGCGCTCGCGTCGGTCGTGGCCCTCTTTGCAGTTGCACTCAATCGGCTGATCAAAGGCGACAAGGCTCGTCTCGTGCTTGTGCTGGCGCTGGCCGTAGCTCTGGGCGTACGGACCTATCTAAGGAACGCTGATTACGGAAGTCCTTACACCATTTGGGGGGGCGTTCTGGCCGCAGTCCCTGACGATCCGCGCGCAACCAACGAACTCGGCAATGCCTATCGCGATGATGGGAGGTTTAGTGACGCGCTGGCGTTCTACGAGAAGGCGATCAGGATTGACCCGGACAACCCGGGGCCGCATCTCAACGCCGGATTCATGCAGGCGCGGCTCGGCAATCTCGAAATGGCGGAATGGCATTACAGAGAGGCGCTCCGCAAGAAACCGTCATACCCGGATGCGCACCTGAACCTCGGAAACGTCCTGGTGAGCCAGGGAAGACAGGAGGAGGCGCTCGAGCACTATGACATGGCGCTGAGGCAGAAGCCCGTATTCTTTGAAGCGCTCATGGCGCGCGCGAACACGCTGTGCACGCTGAATCGGTTCCAGGAGGCGCTCGAGTATTACGTCAGGGCAATGCGCAGCCACCCCGACCGGTTCGAAGTATACAGCGATATGGGAACCGCTTTCTTCAAGATGGCCCGCTACGAAGAAGCCCTGCGATTTTACTACGAAGCGCTCCGGCGGCAGCCGGATGCGGCGATTCTGCACCTCAGCGCGGCAAACACCCTGCGAAAGCTCGGCCGGGACGAGGAAGCCAACCGCCACGAATCAAGGGCAAAGGAATTGATGCTCCTGCACCCGCAGCCCGGCACGAACAATCTGGTTGCTCCTGGTTTTGGCCCGAAATAACAAAATGCTCACCGCAAAGAACGCCAAGAAAAGCAAAGCATCCCTGCTATTGATTGCGCCGCGGCAATTCCCTGGCGACGCGATATAGGATGGCTTGATCCCCATTGGGTAGTGGGAATCTTTGCAGTAGCAAAAAGATCTTCGACCCACTGATGAGCTGATTCACCTTCCGGTTTTCCTGTGTGGTCCAGGACATCCCCTGATCTCCTTCCACCGTGACCACGTAGTCGATCGCCTCGAGCGGATAGAGCCCTTGCGTGGTCAACAGCAGCCGGCCCACTCCGACCGGGATCTTCAGGAGTCTCGCATACAGATTGAAACTCGACACATTGAACCGTGGCAGATCCGGGACGAGCCCCACGTTCGGCCTGAGACCGGTGGCGATGGCATCCTTCCGGACTCCGGACAGGATCTCCTGCAGCCTCCAATCCTCATCTCGAGGGGGACCCAGTATTCCAAAGTAGTTCTGCATATAGAGATTCCAATCCCACCGAAGACTTCCCTGGTAGCCCTCGAGCAGTACCACTCTTTCCGGCAGCCACCTCACGCCGAAATTGATCATGTAAACCTGCAGGCTGAGTATCCCGAGAATGGATAATCGCAGCACTTTCGCCGGCCGACTTTGACCAAGGGAAGCCAGATAGGCGCCGATAAAAAGGGCAAGTAGCGGCAGCAGCGGCATGGTGAAGCGTGGATCCTTGGTGCGGATCAGAGTCATCGTCAGCCAGGCGCCGATTATCGTCACGCCAACAAATCCGGCGTCGCGGATGAGCCTTCTGCGCAGAGACTGGAAGCAGGAAACCATTAGGAGAACAAATAGAAGTCCGAATAGCTGATATCCTTCCAGCAAACGAACGTAATAGATCAGGGATTGAAATGATAATGCAGCGGGCTCTCCCTCCAGTTTGCCTACCAGAGCATTCTGCGGGAAGTAATGGATGAGCAGATTCAAATTAGGGATGTACCAGAAACCCGCGACAACGGCCGAAAGCAACGCTGCGCCTATGAAGTTGGTCAGCCGGACCCCTTCTTTCCACACTCGTTCGCGGATGAAGACGTAGGCAACAGGAAATCCGATAAAAACTGCAAAAAACCACTTCGTCAGCAAACCCAGCGCGGCCACCGTACCAAAAATCAGACTGCACCTTCGTGCGGCAAAGCCATGGGTTTTGCGGAGAAGCACGAGTCCCGCCAAGACCCAGGCAGTCAGCCAGTAGTCTAGGATCGTCTCGCGCGACATCCAGAAGAGGTACGGTATCAGTGCGGTTACGAGACATGTCCATCTACCTGCGCTGTGGCCGGCAAGTTCTGAGGCCAGTTCATATGTCGCCCAGAGTAGGATGAGAGTCGCAGGAAGATTCGCATAAGCCGCTGCGGTGGTACTGGCGCCGAAGAGCAGCCAGCAGACCGCTATGACCAGGTGCACAAAAGGCGGGTAAACACCGGAAAACGACCAGTAAGGGTGATCCGAGCCAGGTAAGAACAATAGGTAGTTCAGGGCGTAATTCTGGTGGAGGGCCATATCCCACACGGGCGGCCGGGAATCCATTCGCAGCCACAGACCGTTGACAAGCCAGATACCGGCGGCAATCAGGCAGACAAACAGGTAATCCCGGTCCGCGGGCGACTGCGATCCCGGCTGCAGAGCAGCTTGCCTCTTCATGGCCTGTTCCGTCCCGGCAGGTCATGCTCCGCCATCGTGCACCTCTTGCGCTGGCACCTTGGCGCTTGCCAGTTGACAAGCCCGCGCCGGGACCCGCAGGCGCAAAGACTCTCGAGGCTTGTCTTATTGCGGCTCGGCATCGTCATGCGCCCGATGAGAATGTGTGAGTTTTTCCTTGCAGCAGGTATTCGATGGCATTAAAGTGGCCGTGTAAGTCCCAATCGTTTAGTAAGTTGGTCGCCGGTCCACCACGATGCTTACGAAGCGTCCCCTCCCCTGCCGCCCGTAAGCCGGGATTCGTGGACCTGTTTACAGCACCAGCTGAGCAGCATTCAAGAGGAATTCCGGATCCATTCCCGGCCCACCCCGGCTTTTCGCGTGAGCCGTGCTCCAGTCGAAAGGAAACCGCAATGAGACGAACCTATCTGGTTTTCGGCTTCTGCATATTCATTCTATTAATTGCGGCATGGGTGAACGCGCAACGATCAAATCCCGGTCAGCCTGGACCGGAAGCCATGATGAACCGAATGATCACCTTCAGCGGAACTCTCAAGGATGATCAGGGGCAACCCCGTCCTGGAATCGTGGGGATCACGTTCATGCTCTACGCTTCCCAGGAAGGTGGCGACCCCTTATGGCGCGAGAGTCAGGCTGTCCAGACCGACGAACAAGGGCGATATACGGTCCTGCTGGGGGTAACTCAAAAAGAAGGCCTGCCGGTTGAGGTTTTCAGCGACGGGAAAGCCCGCTGGCTGGGTGTGGAAGTGCAGGGGGAGAAAGAGCAGCCTCGTGTTCTGCTGCTGGCGGTACCTTACGCACTGAAAGCGGCGGACGCGGATACGGTTGGCGGGAAATCGCTGTCGTCGTTTGTGTTGTATGAAGATCTGGCAAGACTCGAGGAAAAAGGCACTCTTCACTCAGGAACAACTACGCAGAGTGCGATCCTGGTTCCTGGCAGTGGAGTCAGCTCGATCACAGGCAGCGTTTCAGCCGGTGCGACAGGCCAGGGAACACGGGCCGAGGCGGGTGGCGGCGGAACAGGACGGTTTTACGGGAACGAAACCGGAAGCAACACGTGGTATGGGGATTCCGCTGCTCACGCCGGCCCGATAACAAACGGTGAGAATTCCTTTTTCGGCTACTCGGCCGGTTACTCGGATACTTCGGGCAGCGCCAACTCCTTCTTTGGCTATTCCGCTGGTTATTCTAACCTGAAGGGAATCCGCAACTCCTTTTTCGGTCACAACGCCGGGTATTCGAATATTAACGTCGACAGCAACTCTTTCTTTGGATACAACGCTGGCTATACAAACGGCACGGGGGCCAGCAACTCCTTTTTCGGAGACAGCGCGGGCTATTCGAACACCATGGGCGGCAGCAACTCCTTCTTCGGGTATGACGCAGGCTATTCGAATACCATAGGCGACAGCAACTCCTTCTTCGGTTACAATGCCGGCTATTCCAACAACTCGGGCGGCAACAACTCTTTTTTCGGTCATAATGCCGGGTATTCGAACACCCTGGGAGCTTCCAACACCTTCTTCGGGGACAGCGCCGGATTCTCGAACACCTCGGCTGGCGCCAATTCCTTTTTCGGGACCGGGTCCGGTTTGTCCAACACATCCGGGAACCTCAACTCCTTCTTCGGATATAACGCCGGGGCTACCAACACCACGGGATATGACAACTCTTTTCTCGGAAGCGGCGCCGGGGCTTCCAATACCTCTGGCAGCCTAAACTCGTTCTTCGGCCTTAACGCCGGAGGCCACAACACAACCGCGAACGGGAACTCCTTTTTCGGGTGGAGCGCCGGATACCTTAACACGACGGGCACCGCCAACTCCTTTTTTGGGTACAACGCCGGATATTCCGCAGGTTCCGGAAGCAACAACTCTTTCTTCGGCAATTCCGCCGGGCAAAACACCTGGTTTGGCAGCAACAACGCCTTTTTCGGTTATAACGCAGGCCAATCCAACAGCTTGGAGAGCAACAACAGCTTCTTCGGTGCCAACTCAAACGGAGCAGCAGGAATCACAAACGCCACAGCCATTGGCTCTCAAGCCCAGGTGACCCAGAGCAACAGCCTCGTCCTCGGAAGCATCAACGGCGTTAACGGTGCCACGGCGGACACCAACGTAGGCATCGGGACTACTGCTCCTGCTTACAAGCTGACCGTTGCAGGCGACATAGATATTGAGGGCAGCGGAGCGCTCAAGATCGGCGGTAAGACTGTGCTATTCGGGGGAGCCAGCAACACGAACGTATTTGTCGGGCCGGACGATGGATCCGCCAATGTTGGCACTTACAACTCATTCTTCGGGTACCAGGCCGGCATGGCCAACACATCTGCCAACTACAACTCGTTCTTTGGTGCCGGCGCCGGCCAGTCAAACACAGTTGGCGCGGGCAACGCCTTCTTTGGGTACAACGCAGGATATACCAACTCTTCAGGCAGCTATAATTCCTTTTTCGGGTATGGCGCCGGTTCCTCCAACACGACCGGCAATCACAATTCCTTCGTCGGCATGAACGCCGGTCAATCGAATACCGGGGGTTACTCAAACTCCTTCGTCGGGCATGAGGCCGGCTTTTCCAATTCCACGGGCTTCAATAACTCTTTTGTTGGAGACGGCGCCGGTCGTAACAATCTTACGGGTGTCGACAACTCCTTCTTCGGATACTATGCGGGCAGAAATACTATGTTCGCAGCTCGGAATTCCTTCTTCGGGTCCGGCTCCGGCTATTCAAGCAACGGGGGAGGTGACAACTGCTTCTTCGGGTACAACGCCGGCTATTCCAACACCTCGGGCAGCTATAACTCCTACTTCGGATCCAACTCCGGAAGATCAAGTTCCATGTTCACGTCAGGCAACTCTTTTTATGGGTACAGCGCCGGCTATTCCAATACGGGCGACAGCAATTCCTTCTTCGGATACAGTGCCGGCAGGTCCAACCTGGGGGCAGCGCGGAATTCCTTCATTGGCTACAGTGCCGGTTACTCCAATACCATGGGCGGCGACAACTCC
>DASQID010000372.1:0-6932 GCA_035631775.1 Acidobacteriota bacterium | reverse complement strand
GACGCGCGCCGGCCTGATGACCGGCGCCACAGGACTTTTCTTTCAGCCCAAATGTGAAGTTATTCTTGCGCCAGCTCTAAGACGCAAAGGCACCAAGAGAGGTGTTGTATCTTTGTCGAAATGACAAGGATTTGAAGGTTTGTAATATAGGTATCAGCCGCGTCGTCGCTCGCGCGACGCTCATGCCTCCGGCCACGGTTGAGGGGCGAAGAATTGCATCCCGTCATGGCAGGAGTGTTTTGCGCTGAGAAAGGATGGACCGGATGCGGGCCTCCAAAAACGCCTTGATGTGCTGACCGAGGGACAGGGATTTCTCGAAGTCCTTGTGTGCTTCATCATCGCGCCCCTGGTATAGAAGGGCAAACCCGCGGATGAGGTAATTCATCGGGTCGGCGGGATGGATCTCAGCCGCTCTGGTGAGGTCCGATACGGCTGCATCAAAATCACCGATGGACTGTAGTACCCTCCCCCTGTTGGAGTAGGCCTCCCCAAAGCTCGGGCTTATGCGCACAGCTTCACTAAAATCGGACATGGCCTTGTCTAGCTCACCCTTGGCCTCCCAGACAAGCCCACGATTATTAAACGCTCCAGAGGCCTTGGGATTGAATCGGATGACGCTCTCAAAATCGGCCATGGCACTGTCAAGCTCACCCTGCCGATAGTGGATATTGCCCCGAGCCAGGTACGCGGCGGCGTAACTCGGATCGGCATTCAGGGCCTTGCAGTAGTCCTCTATGGCGCCGCTGAGATCCCCTTTCACCTGGCGGGCCTTTCCGCGGTTGCAGTAGACGCCGGCAACACCGGGATTGATTGAGATCGACGTGTTGAAGTCGGTCATGGCGCCGTCTACGCTGCGTTGCATGAGCAGGATATTGCCGTGGTTGTTGTAGGCCTCGGCCAAACGGGGATCGATCTCGATCGCCTTTGTGAAGTCCGCGATGGCTCCATCCAAGTCGCCGCTCTCCTGCCGTGCGACTCCACGCGCGTTGTAGGCGCATGCCTGGTTCGGATTCCGCACGGACAAGGTGAATTCGCCCGTCAGCAAGCGGGGAAACCGCGGGATGGCGGCGTCGTAGTCGGCGATGGCCCCGCGGATATCTCCTGTCGAGGCACGCAAGCGCCCGCGGTTGTAATAAGCCGCCGCAAGGTTGGGGTTCAGCTCGATTGCCTTGTCTAAGTCTGCGACGGCACCATTGAGGTCTTTCCCGTCGAAGCGAAGTATCGCCCGATTGTTGTATGCAGCCGCCATGCGAGGGTTGATCGCAATGGCCCTGTCGTAGTCTTCGCCGGCTTTCCTGATTTCGCCGCTGGCCTCATAGGCGCGGCCGCGATTGACATAAGCCTCGGCAAATTTCGCCCTTGCCTTTAAAGCTTTGGTGTACTGCGCGATGGCGCAATTCAGATCTCCACTTGCGAGGCACCCGCTGCCGAGCATAAAAAATGTTTCAGAGGGTTGAATGCGCGGGCCTTTTGCTACTGCCTCACTGTAAGTGAAAAAGAAAACGAGCAGGATTGTCGAACAGATCGACTTATATACAGATGTCAGTTGCTGGTAGGGTGTGCATCTGTCGGGACGATGGAAGGCGGCCCAAGCGCAGGTATTGGCGGGATCCATGGTAGCTCCCTGCTATCAAGATAAGGTGTGCGGGACCGGCAATAGTGCGGGCAGGATATTGCCTCTCAGATACGTCTCCATGAATTTCGACGGTTTCGAACGCAATCAGTTGGAAGCAACGAACGGCGCGAGCACGGAGGTAGATCTCACTGTCGCGTTCCTTGACCGGTCCTCTGCTGCGCCCATAATAGGTAGCCTCTAATCTCGGGTCAATCGAATTATGTGGATCTGTCGCGAGGCGGTCGATGGAACAGGACCGCAACCTGGACGTGCAGCGGTCACGCGAGCGCCTGGAGCAGGCTGCCGACTTGGCTCTCGCCGAGCTCACCAACAGGCTCAGCGAGTGGGACATCAGACTCCGCGAGCTTGATACCCTGCCGCCTCCCATTGCCTGGGGGATCAGGCTTCCGCCGGGGGGAACCTTTATCCTGCTGACGTCCCGATCAGCCGCCACGTATCCTCCGAAACCCCTGCTTTTCGTCCCAGCCCCTCCCTCGCCCTCCGGCGCGCTTCCAGGTGTCTTCGAGACTGCGGAACAACTCGAACACCGCCAGAAGAAGTTCGATCAGGCGATCGAAGCCTTGCGTCCACTTGTCGAACGGCCGGCCACGCGCGCGGAAGCCCTGCTGCGCACCGCGCGCCTGCAACGTAAGCTGAACCGCCCGGAAGCTGCGCTCGTTGCGTACACACGACTGTCCCAGGAAACTACGGTCAGCCCTTCTGGAACGCCATATGCATTGCTCGCTGCAGCAGCGCGCTGCCGGATTTTGGCCGCGTCAGATGACCAGCGCCGGGCGATTTCCGAGGTGGGATTGCTCAGTAAAGCACTTCTCGAGGGCCGGTGGCCGTTGCGTCGTGAGACCTTCGAATATTACTGGGAAGAAACGAGCCGCCTGCAGCATGTGGCATTTCTCCCGACGGCAACATCGTGGGCCTGTTCAGGCCTGAACCGGACCCGAATCCCTATCCCTTTGCCTACGTCAACGCGAAGGGCTTCCTATTGGAGGCGGGCCGTTTCAGGGAGATCGTGTTCCCTGTCCCTCCCGGCCCGATCAAGATGACCTGCCCTTTGAAGATTAACGCTTCAGGTACGGTCGTAGGTTTTTGGGCCAGCCGGCCGCCGTTCGACTCCATCGAGGGCGGCTGGATGTGGAGGGAAGGGAACATGACAGAAGTCAAGTATGATGGTCCTGTCCCGCAGGGCGAGGATCCGACGGTTCCTCAAATCACCGACGTCTGGGGCATTAACTCATCGGGCGACATGGTCGGGCAGCTGGTCTACCTGAAGAACAGGGAAGGCTGGAACAGTTCTCATGGATGGATTTATGACCGAGGCGAACGCCGGTTCCAGTTCTTCGACTATCCGGGAGGATCGTGGACTATCCCAGTCGACATCAACGACAGGGGCGACGTTGTGGGAAGCTATCAGCCTGACGGTCAAATCGAACCCGGCCCGACCCTCGGATTCCTCCTGGAGAAGGACGGCTCTTATAGGTCGATTGCAGTTCCGCCTGAATGGGCCGCACAAACCCAGCAAACCACCGGGATCAACTCTGAGGGAGTCATGATCGGCATGTACACACAGGAGGGTTTGCCGCACGGCTATATTCTGTATCGCGATCGCTTCATCGCATTCGATCCCCCGGGAGCCATCGGTTCCCTGCCCTATGGCATCAACCCGGCTGGTGTCGTCGTCGGTATATATCTATCTGCGGACTTTGCTGTTCACGGCTACATGCGGATCCCGAAGCACTGAACAACCCTCGCCTCGAAGGCAAGGGGTTTGAGCTGTGTCGCCTAAAGGCACCCTGCGATCGGTGTACTTGTCTCGCCCTTACAGGGCTCTCTACTACTCACTGCCTATCCCAGGGCTTGCGCCCTGGGTTTGGGGGGGCGCACTTCAGAGAGCCCTGTAAGGCGAGACGATTTTTCTCGTCGACTGCGTCGACTTCGCTGCCCTATGCCTCGCCTGAAGGCGAAGGGTTTCTACCATCCTTCATGGGGACAGTAGTCAGGTGCAGGCGGGGAATTGAACACGGTACCGGCGGGCTGAGGCGTCCACGCCCACTTATCAAAAGGTCAGTTTGCCTTCGCTCCCCTTTCCTGCGCGCGGGCCTTGGTTGTCCCGTACCGGCGGATGGTCCAGGTTGCCAAGGCGCATCGCGAGCTCATACGAAAGCCGGGTGATGCGCGCCATCTTCTCGTAGTTGATCTTGTCGGCACTGTCTGTGTTCGCGTGGTAATCGGGGTGTATTCCCGTCGTCAGAAAAATTATCGGAATGCCCTTTGCCGCATAGCTGTAGTGGTCGCTGCGGAAATAGAATTGCTCTGGGTCGGAGGGATCGTTCAGCTCATAATCAAGCTTAAGGGGCTTGGGCATTGCGAGATCCGAATCAACGGCGATGTTGTGAAGCTCTGTGCTGATCCTGTCGTCGCCGATAGCATAGACGGAGTTCGATTCCTCGGGTTTGTCCTCCCGGTTTCGTCCCACCATATCCAAGTTGATCTGGGCCACGATACTGTCGATCGGCACAGTGGGATAGTCGGCGAAATAGCGCGAGCCGAAGAGGCCTCTTTCCTCACCGGTGTGCCAGACAAAAAGCATTGATCGCCGCGGCCTGGGGCCGAGGGCGAAGGCCTTGGCAACACCAAGGATAGCAATACTGCCCGACCCGTCGTCATCGGCGCCGTTCCAGATGCGATCGTCCAGGGCACTCTGCGTCACACGCCCTCGGGGCTCAGCCCGGCGTGAACCGCTGTCCGTCTTCACAACTTCGCCCTCGGAATATCCCATGTGATCATAGTGAGCCCCGAAAGCGATGTAGGTGTTCCGGAGGCGGGAGTCCTTTCCGTCAACGATCCCGACAACGTTCCGGCTGTACTGGGTCCGAACCACACGGTAATCGGCGTCGATGTTTATGGTTATCTTGACGTCCTTGAGGGTGAAACGCGGCAGGGGCTTCTTTTCCGCACCTCTGGACTTCAATTCGGAATAGGGCATTTCCTGCCCGCTGAAAAGGAACTCGAAGAAATCATCCTGTGCGGAGATGTTAGGAGAAATTGGATTGTCGAGGCGCTGCACGGTCGTAAAATCTGCGCGCTCGATGGGAGGCCCCATGAAAAATCCTCCCTGCCCTGCGCCCTGGCCCGCTGCGGCATTTGCGCCGCCGCCCTGCGGTCGCGCGCCGCCCGTACTGAGGCCGGGCCCAATCGCTGCGGCGGCCCCTTTCTGCTCGGTGGCATACCGGGCACGACCGAAGAGGAGCCGGCGGCTCCGGGCATCGAGTTCCTCAGGACCCGAGGCGCCGAGAAAGACCACCAGCTTGTCCTTTACGTTCTTGCCGGCATAGTCCATGTGTTTTGACTGTAAGGCATCAAGACCGTACCCCACGAACTCAACCTGATCCACCGTGATGGACCGTTTGCCGCCGACATTCACGGGAAAGCTGATTCCTTCGCCGTTCTTGAACGTACGTTTGTCGCCATGGGCTTCAACGGTTATCGTGGACTTGTTGTCGCTCTTTACACCCAGGATGCGAACGCGCTGAAAAAAGGTTCCCTGATCGCCTCCCGGCCGCACTCCCCATGACTTCAACTGGTCCGCAATGTAGGCAGCGGCGAGACCGAGTCCCTCCGAGTAGATAGCCCTTCCCTCCAGTTCATCAGACGAAAAGTAGGTCAGCCACTCCTGCAGTTCTCCGGCATCTATGAGCTGACTGCCGTCTTTTTTCGCCGCAGCGACCGGGATGGATGTCGCCGTAAAAGCAAATAGCAATATGATTCCAAGCAGTTGGCTAAAACGCGTCATGAGTGCTCCTCGTTGTTAGAGCTTGGTCCCGCTCAGAGTTGATGGTAATAGTTCTGCGTCATGGCGCAGATTATACACTGGACTCTATTGAGGATACGCTTCAATGGCTAGCCTGTTTCCCCGTGTTCGCTTCGTTTCGACAGCTTCCGGAAAACATAGGGTTAGTTGAGATGAGCGCTGCAACTCACGACATTGCAATTGTGGGAGGAGGCATCGTCGGCCTCGGTACGGCTCTGGCCCTGTTGGAGTGCTATCCCCGATATTCCGTGGTCGTTCTTGAAAAAGAGCAGGAACTGGCTGCTCACCAGACCGGGCATAACAGCGGTGTCATTCATGCCGGTATTTACTACAAGCCGGGCTCCTACAAGGCAAAGCTCTGTGTTTCCGGCGTCAGGCTGTTGACGAAATTCTGTGAAGCAAACGGAATTCCCTACGAGCGCTGCGGCAAGTTGATTGTGGCCACTTCGGAGAGCGAGATTCCCCGCCTGCAACTCCTCTACGATCGTGGAAAGGCCAACGGAGTGCCGGGCCTCGAAATTGTCTCCCCGGAGCGGGCACGAGAGATCGAACCTCATGCCAGGGCAATCCGTGCTCTCCACTCCCCCAGCACCGCCATAGTGGACTTCAAGCAGGTTGCCGAAAAGATGGGCGTTCGGATTGTGGCGCTCGGGGGCCGGATCCTCAAAGGAACACAAGTCCGCACAATCCGAAGGACTGAGGGCGATCTCTGGCTGGAGACGAACGGAGACACGATCCATTCGCGCAACCTGATCAATTGCGCCGGGCTCCACTCCGACAGTGTAGCCAGGCTCATGGGACTCCGGCCTGATCTGCAGATCATTCCCTTCCGCGGGGAATACTACACCTTGCGTCCCGGGTGCGGCCTGGTCTGCGGTCTCATCTACCCCGTTCCCGATCCCGAGTTCCCGTTCCTGGGGGTCCACTTCACCAAACGCATTCACGGGGATTACGAGGCAGGGCCAAATGCGGTACTGGCTTTTGCGCGCCAGGGCTACCACTTTACCCAGGTGCGTCCGGCCGACCTCTTTGAGATGTTCACGTTCTCAGGATTTTGGGCAATGGCGGCCAAGTATTGGCGCGTGGAGGCATACGAACTCTATCGATCCTTGAGCCGGGGGGCGTTCCTGCGCGCCTTGCAGAAGCTCGTGCCCGACTTGGAGGACAGCGACCTGGCTCCGGGAGGATCTGGGGTCCGCGCCCAGGCCGTCGCGGGCAACGGCCGGCTCGTGGACGATTTCCAGATACTGGAAGCGCCGAATGCGATTCACGTGCTCAATGCACCGTCGCCCGCCGCCACGGCGTCGATCGCGATCGGTCGCCACATCGCCGGCCTCGCGTCGGCATCATTTGGCCTCAACTCTTGACGGGTATTTGCAGGAATCAGGACGCGCGCACAACCGCCGGCGCGTGACCGGAACGGCAATATCTTAGGGCTGGCGCAAGAATAACTTCGCATTTGGGGCTGAAAGAAAAGTCCTGTGGCGCCGG
>DASQID010000371.1:0-4606 GCA_035631775.1 Acidobacteriota bacterium | reverse complement strand
ATTGACCCCCGTGGTCTTCTCCGTAATGGTGATTGAAACTCCCGGCACGACAGCTCCACTGGGGTCCTTGATCTCACCGGTGATCGTTCCGCGCGCACTTTGCGCAAAAGCGGGCACTGATCCGGCCAGGACCGCCATTCCCCAGAAAAGGAATCGGGCAAGTCTCGACATAACAGCCCTCCTCAAACTTATGGGTTGAGTTAATGTTGTCCAAGAAAGCCGGTCCTCATGCCCCGACACACAGAGCCCTGAGAACCGCGCTATCCACCGCCTGTCGAGGGATGACGCCATTGCGCACTCCCACGACTCCAGGAGGGACGAAGCCAGGTATTAGTCCCACTGATTTCGTTTGTTATGGAACGCCGCTTCTCCGCCTGCGACAGCACTGATCAGCGGCACCCGAGGCACCGTCGATACTGCACGCGGTGCAAAAACTCGCGAACTAATCCTTCTCTCCGCTTATTAGACGCGGCAAGGTACATCGAAAATAGGGGCTATCGGTGAGGTAACTCGGCAGTCTGGGCTCAGTGAAGAATTGTGATTCTGCTCCGATAGGAGTGATGGCAGATTAAGGAGGAGCGTCGCCGTTGTCAAGCTAATACTAGAGCTGATCTAATTGATTAGTTAATCTGATGGAATCGTAACCATCAAAGAACAAGCCGACACTGCTGCGGGTTTTACAAATGATAAAATCACGGATTAGCTCGTCAAATTCGTGGCAGTCTTTGCTTTGAAAGCCAATGCGAACTGCTTCTGCCGTTGCAGCACTTCTCTTGTTTGTGATCCTGACGTACTCGTCGGAACAGCAAGCGACTTTTCACGACGTCACCCTCGAGTCCGGCATCGTCTGGAAGCACGACAATGCAATGTCCCCCCAAAGGTACCTGCCCGAGACGATGAACGGTGGATGCGCCTTCCTCGACTACAACAACGATGGCTGGCTGGACATCTACCTTGTGAACAGCGGCGAGACAGACTTTTACAAGCCCAGGGTACCGATTCGGAACGCCCTCTACCGAAACAACAAGGACGGCACATTCACAGATGTCACTTTAAAAGCCGGCGTCGAAGGACACGGCTTCGGCATGGGAGTAGCCGCGGCCGACTACGACGGCGACGGATGGACGGATATCCTGGTCACGGGGCTCGATCACGTCATCCTATATCGCAACAAAGGCGACGGCACATTCGAGGACGTAACTGAAAAGGCAGGCTTGAAAGCGCAGGGCTGGAGCACGAGCGCCGCCTGGCTCGACTATGACAACGACGGCAAGCTGGACCTCTATATCTGCAACTTCGTGGAGTGGAGCCCCAGCCTCAACGTCACCTGCGGCAATTACGGCAAGAAAGGCTACTGCATTCCCACGCTGTTCAAGCGCACATCGAGTTGGCTCTTCCATAACAACGGCGACGGCACCTTCACCGACGTAAGCAAAAGGTCAGGGATAGCCCAGATCGGGGGCAAAGGCCTGGCGGTAGTCGCCGCCGATTTCGACAATGACGGCTGGATCGACATTTTTCAAGGCAACGACACTGCGGAAAACTTCCTTTTCAAGAACAATCGGAATGGGACATTTACTGAAGTCGGCTTGATGGCCGGTGTTGCCTACGGCAGGGAAGGTGAACCCCGGTCCAGCATGGGCGCCGACGCCCAAGACTATGACGGGGATGGTTGGCTCGACCTGTGCGTCCCCAACATTGACCAGCAGCTGTTTTCCCTTTACAGGAACAACCGCGACGGCACCTTCGACGATGAAGGGATTGAGAATCCGGAGATGAGCAGCGCCACCCGCACGACAAGCGGTTGGGGTTCCTGCTTCCTCGATTTCGACAACAACGGTGAATGGGACGTGGTGATTTCGAACGGACACCCTGACGACCTCATCAACACCTGGCAGCCTCAAGTCTTCTATCGGGAACGGCCGCTTCTTTTCGCGGGTTTCGGCGGCCGGATGAAAAATGTCAGCGCACTCGCGGGTGAACCTTTTCAAGTTTCGTATGCCGGCCGGGGGATTGCTCTGGGCGACTTCGACAATGACGGCGACACGGACTTGTTGCTCATGGTGAACGGCGGGCGTCCTGTCCTGATGCGCAATGATGGAGGCAATCGCAACAACTGGCTTGGAGTGCTCCTCGAGGGGACGAAAAGCAACCGTGAGGGGATCGGGGCCAGATTGACCTACAAACTCCGCGGCAAGGACCGCATCTACTATTTCGCCGGCGGCCGCGGCTACTGCTCGTCTCACGATCGGAGGGCGATCATCGGGTTGGGTGACCAGAAGCGGTTACAAGAACTGAAGATTTCATGGCCCAGCGGGACTGTGGATGTCCTGAAGAACGTTGCCGCAAGGCAATATATCAACGTTCGCGAAGGCACCTATCCTCGGTGAACCGAAGGGATCCGCCACAAATTTTCTCGAATTGCCCGCTGCAGCCAAACCCCAAAGGCGCCATTTGTGTCTGAGACTTCGAGTCATCGCCTTATCCCGAAGCGGGATGGCACCGGATTGTTCTTGAGCTCTTCGAAGCGGGCGAAGGCTTTGACCGCTTTCTCCTTGTCTCCGACTTTCGTGTAATAGCGTCCCAGGAGGTAATAGGCTTGCGTGTAACCCGGATCGAGCTCGAGCGCGCGCTTCAGTGATTGCTCCACCTCACCGCTTGCCTCGCCGGCCAGCAGGATTCGCGCGTAAACGTAGTGAGTGTAAGGCAGCAGAGGATCATTACGTGTTCCCCTGTATGCCCACGACAGGCCTCCTTCTTTGTTTCCCTGGAGTGACAGCAAATCCCCCAGATCGGCGAAGGGCCATCCGTAGTGAATCTTGTCCCGATCAATGATCGCGATGGATTTCCTGTAGTCCTCCGCGGCCCCCGGCTCGTCGCTGTTTCCCTGCCTGCAGAGTCCCAGGAAATAGAACGCCCTGTAGTTCTTGGGATCCAGCTTGACGGCGGCCTCGAACCGGGCCATCGCCTCCTTGTAGAGCTTCTTTTCGTAATAATATCGTCCGAGCTGGTAATGCGCGTCGCCGTCGGAGGGGTTGAGCTCAATCGCTTTGTCCATGTCCACGACAAAGTCGTCGGTCTTTTGCAGGAGGTAAGAGGAGAGCGCCAGCAGCTTGTACACCCCGCTGGTCGCTTGTCCGTTATCGATGCATTTGAGCGCTTCTTCCCTGGCTGATGCTATTTGTCCCTTGTGAAAGGCCTGTACGGCAGTGTCACAGACCTGCCCAGCGGAGGGACCGGAAGACATCAGGAACATGCCCTGTAGGAGAAGAACAACCACCCTCTTCATTTTGTCGTATTATATCTGAACGCCGGCGAATCATCACGGGGTAGCTTAAGGCAACAAAGGAGTTTGGCATTCCTTCGCGCCTTAAAAAGCCACCGCTAAGACGCTAAGCCCCATGGCGCCAGGACATGTGTTGTATCCTTCTCGAAGTGGCAAGGATTTGTAGGTTTGTAGTGCGGGGAACTCCACGATTGCTATTCGGGCCCGCGCGATTCGGATTCCAGGACAGAGTATGGTCGCCTTGACCGTCTGCTTTCTGCTCGTTGTCGCCGTACCGGGGGAAAATGCTCAGGACAGCTGCCGGCTGGCAACTGACGCGATGTCCCGTGGAGATAGTGCGGCAGCGGAATCGCTCCTCAGGGAATGCATCAAGGTACAACCGGGCATCATAACGCCCTATATTCAGCTTTGTGCCCTATATCAGTCCCGGGGGCGGGAAATCGACCTGTACAGAACCGCCTTGGACGGGCTCGGTAAGTTCCCCGGCGAGAAAAGGTTTTACCTTACGGTTGCACTCCACGACACACGTAACCGGCGCTATGAGAGTGCGATTAAAGTTCTCGCCGAAGGGCTGCGCCGCTGGCCCGGTGATTCCAGACTCCGGGATTCCCTTGGCGTTGCTTATCTGGAGATGGGTCTCGGACAACTCGACGCGGGAAAGGATCTCGAAGCCGAGAAGAGTCTGCGCAAGGCTACGCAGATGAACCCTGATGATGTTGAGGCACGACTGAACCTCGGGAGAGCACTGCATAACCTGCGTCGGAGCCGCGAAGCCATCGCGGAGTTTGATCGGGTCCTTCAACTGAAGCCCGATTTGCCTCTGGCTCACTTTCACCGCGGGATGGTTCTCTGCAACCTGGGAGAATTCAAACCCGCGATCGTGGATTTGGACAAAGAGATTCAGATGAACCCGGGATACCCGCCGAGTTACCTGTTCCGGGGAGTGGCCAGGATGGGACTCGAGGAATGGCCTGGCGCCCTTCCGGACCTCGAGACTGCGGTTCTCCGCATGCCTGACAATTTCAAGGCTCATTACTCGCTCGGCCGATGTCTGAGCCGTCTGGGCAGGACCGCCGACGCGGAGGCAGAATACCGCAAAGCGATGGAATTGGATCCTTCTGATGCCAGTACCGTAATGGCGCTGGCTCGGCTGCTGCAGCAGGCCGGAAAGTCCGCAGAGGCCGGCGTCCTCTTCAAACGGGCCGGTGAACTGATGGACCTGCACCGTGTGCCGGCAAAATAGTTCGCAGTTTGCGGTTCGCTGTTCGCGGAATTCTGAAGTCGGCCGGTGAACTATCTGGCGGGCTGGCGGTTGCGGCT
>DASQID010000370.1:0-3472 GCA_035631775.1 Acidobacteriota bacterium | reverse complement strand
AGATGAGAGGCTAGAGTGAGGTTCTCTTCAATAGGGTAATACGTGGAATTCAGGGCGCGTCGATACCTATCGGCTTCGTATCACAGGATTTGCGGAAGACCGCCAAAAAATTGCAGCGATACCGCAGTAAAGTCCCGCTAGGGGGTTTTGGAAGACAGCCAACCCGGAAGGGCGCCACTCTTGCGGGCTTCTTTTTCCAGGTCCTGCAGCTGGTCCTTGGCTTTGGCAAGCTCCTCTTTATTCTTGTCCTGTTCGTAAATGGTCTTTTGGATCTCGCGCTGTATGTCCTGCTGTTTAAAGCCACTCGATTCGCGGTAGAACTGATTCTGCAAGTCCGCCATCCTGAGAACCAAGACGTTGGCTTGGTTTTCGAGGTCCTTGACCCGTTGGCGCGCATCTGCCATGGTCTGGCGCCAGTAGCTTTCGGGACGACCCTGAAAATCCACAGGTTCATCCGGATTTGCCTTCGCAACCTTGGAGGCAGTGTCAGCCGGAGGGGCCTCCTTGTCGGTGGTCGTTGCAGGGGCTGCTGAAGGCGCGGGCACGGCTGCGGCGGGCGCAACGATTGTGACCGGACCGGATCGGTATTTCGAGGCATCGTAGTTGGTAAGAAGCCTGCTGTTAGACTTTACCTGCTCGCGCCGCTCTCTCTCCTTCTTTGCGAGATCCGCAAGTGATTGTGAATATGCGGTAGCGGCCGCCGTGCAAAACAGGATTGCGGCACAAAGTTGAGTTATACGTTTCATCGCCAGTACCCTCGCGCACATTCCGACAGAACCGGATTGAGTGTCAGACCGCAACTGATCTGCCCTGTCTGTCACTTCCTTCCGCTCCCGTCGAGAGAGTGTCATTTCTCCTGAAAAACACATTGGACCAAAGACCTGAGGCCACCTAGTACTGTCGGGTGGCAATTTGAACGTCGCTTGTCAATGTCACTCCGAATACCTGCTCCGTCTGTGGATTCGGTATCGTGCTTGCTCCGGAGACGGTTACGTTGACCCTGCGCACGCTTGCACCGGCAGTCGTCTCAACGCCGTTACCATCAAAATACCGCATGGAGAAAGCCGTGATGTAAACCGCGATTGTTTGGGCGCTGCCGCCGGCGGGCACAATTTCGATCGAGCGCGAGGCCGCGTTGTAGCGAATCGTAACGTCCTCCGCTGCATCGGATATGTCGCCATCCGGATCCCCCTTATCCGGATCTGAGGTGCCCGCCGAGCCAGTCAGATCAGATTTGAGTGTTATCTCGTCGGCACCTGCAATCGAGATTCCGATAATTCCGGTCTTATATGGATCGTTGCCAGCCTGGCGGAGGTGACGTTCCACCGTTTCCATGGCAAGCCGTGAGTTGTCCAGCACCGCCTGCACTTCGGTCTGATAGCTGGCCGTTCGTTGGGATTCAACCAGCATGTTAAAGACAGCGGCGGAAATCAGCAGAATGACGAACGAGGCAATGAGGAATTCTACCAGACTGAAGGCAGAGTCATCCTTGAAGCGGCTTGCGAGGCAGTCTGGATGGCGCACGGAGAAACCGGACATTTGTCTCATTCGGCGGCCCCACTGAATATTGCCGTGACGCTCACCGCCTTGTTCAAGGACACCCTGTTGTTGACGGTCCCAGCTTCGTCGACGGGTCTGACCTCAACTCTGACCTGTTTAGCGGACAGGACCTTACCTGGACGGGGATCGCTGACTACACTCACCGTCCAGGACACCTTGAACCTGTTCAGCGTTGTGCCGTTGACAGGATTCAAGACCTGTATCTGCTGAGGTCCATGGTCTCCGGCCGATAAATCTGCCGCCAGGCAATTTCGCCGATACAGATCCGCCAGGGACTCGAGCCTGCTCTGGGCTGCAAGCGCCGCGACCGATTTTGAGCGGCTGAGCGAGGCCGATCCCAATGCAACGTAAATCATCTGGCTCGTCGCCAGGAGCCCGAGACAGAGAATGAGCAGTGCCATCTGAGTCTCGATCAAGGTGAGCCCATTCTCGGGTTCAACAGCCTGGGTCACGTTTCCACCCTGTCGGCGGCCCAGTGATCCTGCAGTCAGAATTCCCATTTCAACACCTTCGCAGAACCGATGAAAGTGCTTCCAGGGGAGGACGCACGCCAGGGTGACCGGATGAAGGTACACGCTCTCCGTGACAGGCATCCGGGCATCACTCCTTCCTTATCGGCCCGTCGCTGAAGTTCAATTATCAAATGACAAACGGCGTCGCGCATAATAACCTCTGATCTCAAGCGTATGATCGGCTCTCCCGGGGGGAACGGAACTTGAATATTCTCAGCGCCATAAGAAAGGTCGTGGATGGTCAGCACCTCGACAGGACCGAGGCGCAATCGGTCATGGAAGAAATCATGAGCGGCGGGGCGACAGACGCCCAGATCGCTTCGTTCCTGACCGCCTTGCGCATGAAGTGTGAGACCGTTGAAGAACTCATCGGTTTCGCCAAGGTCATCCGCGCGAAGGCTGCTCCGGTACATCCCAAAGCGGATGTCGCCACCGCATTTTCGGGCACCGATCGGGAAATGTTGGTCGACACCTGCGGTACCGGAGGAGATGCCACCGGAACATTCAACATTTCCACCGCTACAGCCTTTGTCGTTGCCGGGGCAGGCGTTCGGGTCGCCAAGCACGGCAATAGAAGCGTATCAAGCCTCTGCGGCAGCGCAGACGTTGTAGAAGCGCTGGGAATACGAATCGATCTCGCGCCCGAGGCGGTGGCAAGGTGCATAGACGAGATCGGGATTGGTTTTCTCTATGCTCCGCTCCTACACGACGCAATGAGATATGTGATGCTCGCTCGGCGCGAGATGAAGATTCGCACCGTATTCAATCTGCTCGGACCGCTCTGCAATCCTGCCCGGGCTACTGCACAAGTCCTCGGCGTCTATAATGAGAAACTCACCGAGATGATGGCTCAGGTCCTCTGCGAGCTGGGAGCACATCGGGCCTTTGTCGTTCACGGCGCAGACGGCCTGGATGAAATCACCATTACCGGTGAGACCAAAGTCTCTGAAGTTCGCGGAGGGGAAGTGCGAACCTACTACCTCACTCCAGAAGACTTCGGCATCAAGCGTGCTCCTCTCGACCGGATACAGGGCGGAGATGCCCGGCGCAATGCCGACATCATCCGTAATATCCTGTCAAACAGAGGTGGCACGCATCAGGATGTCGTCCTGATGAACGCAGCTGCCGGCCTCGTGGCAGGCGGCAGAGCTCCCAGCCTGCGAGGGGCCATCAGCCTGGCGCGGGAGTCCATTGAATCCGGTGCTGCTTCCTCCCGTCTCAATGGGCTCATAAACCTCAGCCAACAGATTGCCCCGAACGCTTAGGGCTGGCGCAAGAATAACTTCACATTTTGCTGCTGGCCTGCGGGCCGCAGCCTGAAAGGGCGCGGCGGCGGGCGGGCATCTGCTTCGTTGCCGCTCCTCGACGATATACACCGATATCGCCTGCGTCGCGGCGCC